>JAGQRJ010000195.1 GCA_020425635.1 Planctomycetota bacterium
GAAGGGCTGGATCCCCTTGCCCTCGTCGGCGCCGACGATCCCGAGGACCGACTGCCAGTCGATCAGCTCGCCCTGCTTCATGGGGTGCGGGTAGCGCGACATGCTGTAGTTCGGGCGCCCGTCGGGCAGCGACTTGTAGTCCTCGAAGGTCTTGTCGTAGCCGATCAGGTGGAACTCGGGGGTCAGCCCCAGCGCCTCACGGGCGGCCTTGAGCTCCTCCCAGGTGTTCAAGCCGCCGGCCATGCGATCGGGCCCGCCGATCGAATAGCGGTCGAACCAGGCCTTGTCGACCTTCGCCAGGGCCTTGGGCAGCTCCCGGGTGTTGCCCTCGTTGTCGCACTCGAGCTCGTCCTCGAAGTCCGGGGCGTTGGCCACCGGGTTGCCGCCGTCGCACATGTCGCCGCGACGGTTGAAGTAGAAGATGTTGTTCTTGAGGGTGAGCTCCGCGGCGCCGAACTTGGTGGTGATCCCGCCGCCGTCGGAGAACGCGAACACGTTGTTCTCGACCAGGTAGGTCCCGTAGCCCTTGCGCGGGTCGGCGGAGAGCGCGCGGCCCTCGGTGCTCGCGAGGGTGTGGTTGAACAGCACGGTGTTGTTGCGAATGATCCACTTCGGCTTGCCCCAGCCGCCGCCGGTGATCGCCTCGATCCCGCGCCCTTGGCTGATCAGGATCAGGTTGTTCTCGATCCGGATCTCGCCCTCGCCGCCGCCCTTGATCGAGATCCCCCACCAGGGGTTGTTGACCAGGATCATGTTGCGCACGGTGACGTTGCCCTCGTGGGCGATGATCTCGATCGTGGGGTCCGAGCCGCTCTTCTTGCGGTTCATGGCGCGGTAGCCCCAGGCGCTCGTGTCGACGTGACCCTCGATCCGCTTGTTGGCGCCGACCTCGCCGTCGCTGCTGTAGTAGTTGTGCGGCCCGCGGTCGATCAGGAACCCGTCGAGGGTGATCCCCCCGATCTTGTTGTCCGGGCGAATGAACTGGAAGACCTCGGTCCCCGCGCCCTGCGAGTCACCGGGGGGCGTAATGATCGTGAGGTATTTGAACGGGTTGCGCTCGCTCCAGTCCTCTTTCCAGCCGCCCTCGATCGTGACGTTCGAGACCTCGCAGGGAGGCATGACCCCCGACTTGCTCTTGCCGGGGTACTCGCCCTCGGCCACGTGGATCACGTCGCCGGGCTCGAGCATGCCCATGGCCTTCCACAGGGCCTTGATCGGGGCCTCTTTGGTCCCCTCGTTGCTGTTCTTCCCGCTGCGCGAGACGTAAATGTCCTTGGCCGAAGCCGCGCCGACGCTCAAGGCACCGACCACGAGCAACACACTCTGGAGCTTCATGGGTCTTCTCCCTCTTCGATAGGTCTTTGGATTCGATCCGACCCCGCAGACGCGCGGGCGGCGTGACGATTCAAATGGACGTCGGGGTGGCGCTTAGAACGCCCGCTTGAGCCGCTCGAAGCTACGGGCCGACCACCCGCGGGCCACGACCTGGCCCTCGTGGACGTCGACCCATTGGCAGCGGCCCACGAGCCCTTCGTCGGTGCGCGCGAGCTCCCAGCGGGTCTCGACGCCGTCCCAGTTGGCGGTGCCGGTCCACACCCCGCCTTCGCTTTGCAGGCGCACCCGGCACGAGAGCGCGCCGTCCTTGGCGACCAGCTCGCCCTCGCCGTCTGCGCCGAGGCGCAGGTAGAGGCCGTCGTCGCGGCGGTAGGCCCCCGCCAGCTCGGCGTCGCTGCCGGGCTCGACGCCGTCCTCGCCCGCGGGCTCCCCGGCGTCGAGGCGCTGCAGGCGCTCGAAGCTGAGCGGGGCCCAGCCCTCTTCGCCCCCCTCGGTCCACGAGCTGCGCCCGACGAGCCGTTCGCCGTCCAGGGCCAGCTCCACCCGGCTCGTACCGCCCGCGTAGCTGACCTCACCGCGGAAGACTCCGCGGTCGTCTTCGAGCTCGAGGCTCACGCCGGAGGAGTGCCCCACGGGCTCGAGGGTCAGGCGCTCGCCGTCGGCGCTCACCCGCCAGGCCCCCTCGGGCCCCTTCCAGCCGCCCACGAGCTCCGCGGCCGAGACCGCGTCGCCGTAAGGCTCCTCGCCCCCGTCGCTGGTGATCCAGCCCTCGCGCCCGCCGTCGCTGGACGAGTCGCCAGAGTCGCCGGTGTCCCCGGCGTCGCTCGGCCCCGTGTCTTCCATGCGCTCGAGGAAGTAGATCGTGTAGCCGCGCTTGAAGGGCTCGTAGCTCGTGTCGAGCCAGCCGCAGCTGCCGCGGGCCGCGTCGTCGCTCTTGAAGGTGAACTTCCAGGGAACCGTGGAGTCGGTCCCGTACTTGGTGTCGACCCAGCGGACCTTGCCCCGCAGGACGTCGCCCTTGAGGGTGAAGCGCCCGGTGCACTCGAGCCCGTCCTCGAGCCCCTCGAGGGTGCTCACGAGGGCGTCCCCGTCGAGCTCCAGGCGGAGCACGGTCTCGCTCTTGTCCTTGCTGTTGATTCGCTTCCAGGTCCCCGCCAGGTCCGCGACGTCCGGGGCGGCCAGCGCAGGTGCGCACAGCAGGCCAGCCAAGAGCAGACGCTCGAGCTTCATGGAGTCCTCCCCAGCCCCACAGGCTAACTCAGGAGGCCGACCAGTGTTAGGGGGCCCCGGCCTACTCCTCGAGGACCCGGAAGGTCTGCTGGAGGGCGCCTCCGACCATGGCCGCGCGGGAGACCGCCTCCAGAGCAGCGCGGGGCACGGCGGGCTCTCGGGCGATCTCGACCTTGGCCCGGATCCAGAAGGTGGCCCGGTCCATGACCACGGCGAAGCCGGCCCCGCTGAAGGTCCCGTCCGGGCTCCTCTGGATCGACCCCAGGAGCTGACCGTCGCAGTAGACGTGGATCTCTTGCTCCGCCGCCTGGCGCAGCACCAGACTCACCCGCTCGGGGCGCAGGACCGCTGGGCGAGCCCCGCCGCCGATCCGCAGCGGGGCGGTCGAGATCGTAGCCGGCGCGCGAGGCGCGGGCGCCGGCGCCGGCACGGCCGCGGCGGGGTGAGGGTCCGAGGTGCGGCTCGAGGCCCAGAACACGGGCAGCCACACGAGGAGGAGCGCGGCGATCGGGGCAAAGCGGCTCAATTGGGTTTGCGGAACTGGTTCATTTTCCGCAGGCGCTCGGCGATCAACTTCTCGAGTTCGCTGGCCTGGGCCTGCTTGGGGCCCGGGGGCAGCCAGAGCTTGAGCATCTTCAAGCGCGGGAGCATGTCCTCGAACTTGCGCTCCTGGTTCATCTTGCGGTCCTTCTCGGCGTTGTAGAGGTAGCGCGCCCCCTCTTCGCCCTGAGCGACCGCGGACTTGATCTGCAGGATGTCCTCGCGCTTGTGGTTGGGGTCGCGGCGCACGCGCTCGAACAACTCCATGGCGAGCTCGGCCTCGGTCCGCCCGGCGAGGCCGTCCATGAAGGCGCGCTGCAGGGCGTTGAGCCCCTTCTGCAGGTTCTCGCCCACGCTCTTGCTGAGCGCGGCGCGAATGTGGTCGAACTGCCGCTGGGCCGCGGTGCGATAGAAGTTGCGCGGGCTGTCCTCGAGCAGGGTGATCACCTCTTCGAGGGGCTTGAGCGCCTCCGCGCGGGTGCCCATGTTGCGCCCGCGGTCCCAGCGGCCGAGGACCTGGCTGATCAGCAGGCGGCGACGGTCGATCGAGGCGCGCGCCTCCTCGCCGAGGTAGGCGTCGTGCTGATCGCGGGCCTCCTGCAGCAGGCGCATGGCGTGCTCTCCGCGCCCGTCCTCGAAGGCGCGGTCGGCGCTGCGCACGAGTTCGTCGGCCTCCAGCCAGGAGAGGATCGCCTGGGCGTCGCGGTAGATCGACGACTGGCGGTTGATCTTGCGCAGGAAGTCGGCGGCCTGGCTGTGGAACTCGACCTCCCCGCGCTCGATGATCTTGATCGCCGCCCGATAGAGCTCCTCGTCCTCCATGTTGCTCGTGCAGCGGGCGAGGTACTTGCGCAGGTTGTTGCGCTCCTGGACCTTGAGCGTGAGCGGGAGCAGGTCCTGGATCAGCTCCTGCGCCCGCCCCCAGTGGGGGGGCTTGCCCCTGGGGCGCATGAAGCGATTGATCATGCTCACCGACTCCTTGAGCACGGGAATCCAGGCCTGGGCGATCTTCTCCTGGGCGAGGGGCTTGAGCTCGCCCTCGACCTGCTCCAGGAAGCTCCGCGCCTCGCGCTGCAGCGCGTACGCCTCCTTGAACTGCCGCTTGCTGGCGGCTTCGACCGAGCGGTTCCCGATCTGGGAGCCCTCCTGGAACAGGGCGTAGTCCCGCTTCCCCGACTTGACCCACGCCTGGCGCTCCTCGATCCACTTCGAGAGCGTGGCAGGGAGCCCGCTGAGCTTGGAGGCGTCGTCGAGGGTGTCTTCGGCGTGGTCCCAGTCGAAGCCGAGGGCGTCCTCGTAGTCTTCGAGGGCGCGCGAGACCTGGTCGAAGACCCGCACCCAGGTGCGCAGCTTGGCGTCGGGCTTGTCTTCCTTGAGCCGCTTGAACTGCTCCTGTGCGGCGTTGTGCCGGCCCTCCATCAGCAGGGCGCACGCCGCCTGGAAGCGCCCCTCGTTGTCCTTGGGGCCGTCTGACCCCTGCCCGCCCTGCTGCGGACTGAACAGCGCCATGGCCAGGAGCAGGAGCCCGAGGACCGCCCCCCCGATCACGTAGAGCCGCTTGCGCGGGTCCTCGAGCACGGCGCCGAGGGCCGCGCCGGGGCGCGCGGTGGGGACCTCGAAGCGCAGCCCTGAGGTGCCGATCTTGATCACGTCGCCGGGGGCGAGCACGTGCACGTCGACCTTCTCGTCGTTGACGAACACGCCGTTGCGTGAGCCCAGGTCCTTGACCACCCACTCCCCATGCTCGGGGCTGAGCTCCGCGTGGAAGCGGCTCACCCCGGTGCCCTCGAGCTGCACATGGTTTTGGGAGCGGGAGCCGATCCCGAGGGCTTGGGCCCCTTGCAGCTCCCAACGCTGGCCGCTGTCGACGTGCACCAAGCACGGCGGCGGGGCCTCGGCCTCGGGCTTCGCTCCGGGCGGGGGGGCCGCGCCCTCGACGAGGAAGGTGAGCTTCCCGCACTTGATCTCGTCGCCGTCGATGACCGGGATCGGTCCGTCCTCGGGCGTAATGGGGTCGCCGTTGATCAGCGTCCCGTTGCGCGAGCCGGCGTCGACGACCTCCAGCCGCTCCCCTTGACGCAGGATCCGCGCGTGGAACTTGCTCAGGCTGCCGTCGCGGACGTAGATCTCGCACGCCTTCTTGCGCCCGATGACGTTCTCGCCCTCCTCCAGGGGGAAGGCGATCCGGTCGTCGTCGAGGTGCAGAATCAGGCGCGCGGTCACCGCTTGTTGATCCGGTTCAGGTGGTCGGCCACACGGCCATAATACTGGGCTGCTTCGCGCTTATCCTTCCCGCGTGGGAGCCAGTCGCTCAAGAGCTGCAGGGTGTAGTAAACCCCGAGGTACTTGTCGGTTTGGTTCCGGTCGACGGTGCGCTTGGCGTAGTAGAGCAGGCGCAGGTCGCGGTTGAGGTTCGAGACCGCGTCCCGGATCTTCTTCAGGTCGCGGTCCTTGCGGTTGGGGTCGTCGCGGACGCGGTTGAACGCGCGCCAAGCCTTGTGGTAATCCCGGTAGGCCAAGGCCTTGAGTCCGTAGCGCAGGTTGCGCTCGAGCCCCTGGCTCTCGACCCGCACGATGTGGTTCAGCTGGTCGCGGGCGAGCTTGTGGTAGCGGTTGTCCTGGCTCGGCTCCTCGTTGAGCACGTGCCGGAAGCGCTCCTTGGCCTCGCGGGTGTGCCCCTCGTGGTAGAGGCGCATGCCCGTCTCCCAGGCGTTGATCACCCCCTCCCAGGTCCGCTTGCGCGTGGTCACGCTCGAGCGCGCCTCGGGGCCGAGGACGTCGTATTTCAACACCTCCTGGAGCATGCGCAGCGCGCGCTCTCCGCTCCCCAGGTCGTAGGCCTGCCGCGCGAAGCGCACCTTCTGGTCGGCGTCGATCCAGTCGAGGTAAGCGCGCGCGTCGGGGTAGATCTGGGCCTCTTTGCGCACGCTCTGCAGGTAGTTGATCGCGCGGGGGTAGTTCTTCACGTCGTGCTGCTGAGCGATCTCGACCGCGCGCACGTAGAGCGACTCGTCGTGACGATTGAGCTCGCAGCGCAGGCGCATGCGGGTCAGGTTCGCCTTCTGCTCGTCGGTCGCGGCGAACTCCACCGCCGAGTTGAGGAAGATCAGGGCCTCGTCCCAGTCGGGCGAAGGGATGTCCGTCCGCCGGCGGACCTCGCTCAAGATCGTCTGGAAGGCGAGCCCGCGCATTTGCGCGAGCTGGGCCTGCGCGGCCCCGTGGAACGCGGTGTCGGGCGCGATCCCCTCGTAGATCTCGAAGGCCTCGCGGAAGGTCTTGACCCCGTCGTCGATCCGCCCGTGGCTCCCCAGCTGCGCCGCGCGCCGGGCGATCGCCGCCGCGCGGTCCAGCGCGTCGCTCGCGGCCTTGTTGCGCGTGACCCAGGCGCTCTGGGCCTCGGCCCAGGCCTTGGTCGTCTCGGGCAGCGACTTGTACTCGCGGATCTGGTCGAGCAGCTCGCTCGCCTTCTCCCATTGGAAGCTCGAGGCGCGCTTGGCCTTGTGCCATTGCCGCGAGACCTTGGCCATCTGGCTGGCCAGGCGGCGGTGCGGACCGCGGATCGTGCCCTCGGAGGTCGACTTGCGGATGTACTTCTCGGCCGCCGCGAAGTCGCCCTTGCTCAAGAGCTGGGTGGCGCGCTCGCACCAGGCCAGGCTCGCCTGCTCCGCGATCTGCGGCGGGGCAGAGCCCGGACGGAAGGCGAGGAACATCAGGATCATGGCCGAGATCGCGCCGGCCAGGCCCATGCGCGCGCGGCCGTCGGTCTTGAGCGTCCCGAGGGGGTCGGCGCGCAGCTTGACCAGCACCTCCTTGACCCCGTCGAACACGCCCGGGGTGAGCAGCTCGAAGCGCAGGCGCGCGTTGCCGATCTGGATCTCGTCGCCCGGCGCGAGCTCGTGAATGTCGACCTGTTCGCCGGCGACGAAGATCCCGTTGCGTGAGCCGAGGTCCTTGATCAGCCACACGCCGTCTTCGAAGGTGAGCTCGGCGTGGTAGCGGCTGACCCCGTCGCAGGTCAGGCACACCAGGTTCTCGTCCTTGGAGCCGATCGTGATCGTCTCGCCGTCGAGCTCCCAGGTCTGGGCTTCGCCTCCCGCGACCAGCTTCAAGCGCGCCAGGGGCTCCTTCGTCGCGGGCAGGTCGGGCTCGTCCTCGAGCACGGGGAGCACGCCGAGGTTCGCTCCGGCGACCTCGCCGCTGGCCACCGCGAGCGCCACCGGGAGCGCCGCTTGTTGTCCGAAGGTCGAGTCTTCGAGCACCTCGAACTCCTCACCCGCGATCCCGCGGGCGACGAACACGAGCTGCCCGCACTGGATCGTGTCGCCCTCGGAGACGGGACTCCCCTCGGGGGGAACGAGCTCACCGTTGTGCAGCGTGCCGTTGCGCGAGCCGGCGTCGTAGACGCGCAGCGCGCCGCCCTCCCGCACGAAGCGGGTGTGCCGCTTGCTGAGGCTCGCGTCGTCGAAGTGGAGGTCACAGTTTGCCTTGCGCCCCACGAAGGTCTCGCCCTCGTCGAGCGGGAACGCGATCTCCTCCTCGCCGCGGGTGTAGACCAGGCGCACGCTAGGCCTCCTGCCGGGTCGGGGATCCCGCGCGCACCGTCAAAACCCGTTCCAGCGTTCCCCGAAGCCCCGCTGCCGGTCCTCGAGCAGGAACTTCAGACGCATGAACTGCACGTCGCGCTCGTTGCCGATCCCGCGCATCAGGCTGCGCAGCGCGTTGAGCTTGCGCGCCTTGGGCAGGTTCTGGGCGAAGGTCTGGGCGTAGCGCGTCTGCAGCTGCTCCCGGGCCTTCTCGTATTTGTCCCGCGTCTCCTCAGCCTTGGTGTTGGCCTTGGAGAGGTTCTCGCGGTCGGCCTGATTCAGCGCCTGCTGCGCGCTCGCGCTGTAGTCGCGCAGCGCGTCGCCCGCGTCGATCGCCTCCTCGTACTCCTGGAGCCCCAGCCAGAGGTAGTGCTCCTTGGCGGGTCCGACGCCCTCGAGGTAGCGGTCGCCGTTGGCCACCGACTCGTTGAGCCGGGCGCGGAGTTGATCGGGCTTGAGCTTCTTGAACTCCGCCTGTCGCGCGGCGCGCTCCTTGGCCTGAGGCGGATCGCCCTCGACCTCGACCCGGAACACCCGCCGGGTGTTGCTCACCGGGAAGAACAGCTCGAACTTCGAGGGCCCCTCTTCGATCCCCCGGATCAGGAGCACGACGCGGTTGGTGTAGTTGAGCCACTCGACGTGGACCGAGTCGTCCTCGTAGAACTTTTGGTATTCGCCGCGCACGTCGATGGGGCGGGTGTCGAAGCCCAGGGGTGGGTTGGTGTCGGAGTAGGGGTATTCGATCGCCTTGACCTCGTCCACGGCGAGGGTGATCGGCTCGCCGTCGTTGTGCTCGACGACGGACAGGGGCGGGGGCTCCATGATCTTCTTGACCACGAACACGGCGAAGGCGATGCCCAGCGCGGCGACCACGAGCAGCGCCCGCAGCAGCTTCTCGCGCTGGGGGTCGACGGCCTTCTTCTCCTGCTTGATCTTGTTGTCGACCTCGGCGAAGGGGTCGTAGTCGGGGTCGTCCGGGTCGACGGTCGGGTTCAGCTCGGCGGTCTTCTCGTTGACCTCCTCGGTGTCTTCCTCGTCGTCCTCCTCGTCGTCGCCGAAGACCACACTGCCCTTGGCGTTGGCCGAGGCCTTCGCCGGGGCGCTCTGGCGACTCGACTTCGGCCGGCTCGCCTTGGCCTTCGGGGGCGGGGCCGTCGCGCGCGGCTCGTCGTCCCAGTCGCCGTCTTCCTCGTCGTCCCAGTCGTCGCCCGCGGCGTCCTGGGGCTCGCTCCAGCCGGCGTCCGCCGGGGCCGGCTCCTGCCAGCCCTCACCCGGGTCCTGCCAGCCGTCGTCGACCGGACCGGCAGCGCTCCCGCTGCCCTCCATGCGCACGCCCTCGACCTTACGCCCGCGGACCGAGCCCTTGAGCTTGAAGCGGAAGCGGATCCCGCACATCTCGAACTCGTCGCCGTCGGCGAGCTCGGCCTTGCGCACGGGGCGATCGCGGAGTTGGACGGGGTTCTTCTCCGAGAGGCTGGCGACCACGAAGCCCTTGCGCTTGGCGATGATCCGCGCGTGCTCGCGGCTGATGTAGCGCTTGGGGATCACGAGGTCGCAGTTGGGCGAGCGCCCGATCACGAACTCGCGCTCCTCCACTCGATAGGCCCGCCCGGCGAGGTCGCCGGAGAGCACGTGCAGCACGGGGCCGTCGTCGCTCACGCGGCGCTCCTCGGCCCGAGGCGCAGTCGGTCGCCGGCGCGCAGACCCAGCTCGTCGGCCCTCCCGGCGCGCAGCTCCAGGGCGCTGGTCGCGCCAGAGCACCACGCCAGCCCGATCCAGGGGCGGACGTGCGAGCAGACCTTGAGCACCTCACCCTCGGCCCCCGGGCGCAGCGGCTCGCCGGCGCGACGCACGAACACGACGTCGATCGCGTAGGGCACGAACATCATGTGAATGCTGCTGCAGGGCTCGAGCCACAGCCCGCCACGCGGCTCGAGCCGCCGACCGATCAGGCCGCGCAGGCGGGTCGAGAAGGTGTTTGCCAGCCGCAGCGCGTCGGCTACGACCGCGCCGTCTTCTTCGCGCTGCAGGGTGCAGGTCTCGCTCGCAGTCACCGTCAAATCCCGAACTCCCCGGTGAGGTACCGAATCACCATGGGGGCAAAGATCACGATGAACACCAGAGGGAAAATGAACAAGACCAGCGGGATGAGCATTAGCACGGGGGCCTGCATGGCCTTCTTCTCGGCCCGCTGGAAGCGCTTGCGCTGCAGCTCCGAGGACTGGATCCGCAGCGTCGGCCCCAGGCTCGCGCCGAGCTCGTCGGCTTGGACCAGGGCGCTGACCACCGAGGTCAAGTCGTCGAGCCCGATCCGCTCGTCCATGTCGCGCAGCGCCTCGCCGCGGGTCTTGCCCATGGCGATGTCCTGGGTCAAGACGCGGACCTCCTCGCGGAAGGGGTTCTTGCCCAGCTTCTCGCCGATCCGGTTGAGCGCGGCGGCGAAGTCGAGCCCCGCCTCCACCGAGAGGCAGAGCAGGTCGAGGGTGTAGGGCAGCACCTTGAGCACCAGCTTCTGCCGCTTCTTGATGGCGTCGCTGAGGTTCAGCACGGGCATGTAGCCCACGAACAGCGCGCAGAACACGACCCCGAACGGCCCGAAGAACCCGGTGAACAGCTCCACGTAGAGCCCGAAGCCGATCCCCACGAAGAACGTGACGCACATCAGGCCCAGGACCTCGTCGGGGGTCATGACGTAGATCCGGCCGGCGCGGATGAGCTTGTATTCCAGCGACTCGCGCATGCGGTCGAGGCCACGCAGGGGGGCGAGGGCGCGCGCGAAGTACTGCACGAAGGGCAGCGCGATCTTGAGCAGCGGGCTCTTCTGGAACAGCTCGCTCTCGGTCTCCTCGGTCTCTTCCTTGAGCTGCTGGAGCCCGGCGAGGATCAGCCACATGGTGGTGGCCACCGCGAAGCCGAAGAGCAGCGTCAGACCCAGGATCGTGGCGTCCACTCAGACCTCGATCGTCGTGATCTTGCGCACGAGGAAGTAGCCCAGCCCCTCCATGATCGCCATCACCCCGAGGGTCACGTAGCCGTAGACCGTGGTGAACAGCGGCGTGAGCATGTTCTCGTCGATGAAGTTGATCGCGACCATCATCAAGATCGGGATCAGCGCGACCATCAAGCCCTGGATCTTGCCCTGGGCGGTGAGCGAGTCGATCCGGCCCTCGATCCGACGCCGCTCGCGGATCGTGAACGCGATCCGGTCGAAGACCTCCGCCAGGTTGCCGCCGACCTCCGCCGCGATCCCCACCGAGGTCTTCACCAGGTCGAGGTCCACGCTCGGGACCCGGTGGTACATGTTGGCGAGCCCCTCCTCGGTCTCGATCCCCAGGCGCAGCTCTTGCACCAGGATCCCGAACTCCTGGCAGATCGGCTTGGGCATGTCCTGGGCGATCAGCTGGAATGCCTTCGGCAGCGCGAAGCCGCTGCGGAGGGCGTTGGTCAGGGTGATCAGGGCGTCGGTGAGCTGCTCGCCGAACTTGTTCTGGCGCTTCGTCTTCTGCATGCGCAGCGCGATCTTGGGGCTGTAGAAGCCGAGCACGCCAGCGAAGGCGCCGAGGATCATGCTCCCGCTGGCGACGAACACCAGCGCGAAGAAGCCGAAGGTCCCCAGGACCGAGAGCCAGAGCATTTGCTGGGGCGGGATCGTGAGGAACAAGTCCTCGACGCTGCGCTCGGCCCCGTCGACGAAGCGCTCCTCGTAGCTGTCCCAGCCCGCGGAGAAGAGCAGGTAGCCCACGAACACGAAGATGAACGTCCCCAGGCCGCCGAGGAAGGCGACCATGTTGACGATCAAGGCTCCGGCGGCGTCGGCGAGGAGCAGCATCAGCGCCGCCGCCGGCGCCGGGTGACGGGGCCGAGGTCGTCGACGCCGCCCGTGATCGGGTTCTTGGAGTCGCCGCCGCTCGAGCCCGAGGTCGGCTCGCGCTTGAAGATGTCCATGTCGACGGGGATCCCTCGTCGGCGGAGCCCCTGGACGAACTTCGGGATGTTCCCGGTGGCCTCGTGGTGCCCGATGACCTTGCCCTTTTCGTCGAAGCCCGTCTGCTTGAAGAGGAAGATGTCCTGCAGGGTCACGATCCCGCTCTCCATGCCCGTGATCTCGGAGATGTAGGTCACCTTGCGCGAGCCGTCGGCGAGTCGGCTCTGCTGCACGATGAGGTGCACGGCCGAGGCGATCTGCTCGCGGATCGCGCGCGAGGGCAGCTCCATGCCCGCGAGCAGCACCAGGGTCTCGAGGCGCGCGATGCAGTCGCGGGGGTTGTTGGAGTGGATCGTGGTCAGCGAGCCGTCGTGGCCGGTGTTCATCGCCTGCAGCATGTCGAGGGCCTCGCCGCCGCGACACTCGCCGATCACGATCCGGTCGGGGCGCATCCGCAGGCAGTTCTTCACGAGGTCGCGAATCGTGATCGCGCCCTCGCCCTCGAGGTTCGGCGGGCGGGCCTCGAGGGTCACCACGTGCTCCTGGGGCAGCTTGAGCTCGCTGACGTCCTCGACGGTCACGATCCGCTCGGTCTTGCCGATGAAGCCCGAGACGACGTTGAGCAGGGTGGTCTTGCCCGAGCCGGTGCCGCCGCTGATGCAGATGTTCGAGTGCTCGCGCACGGCGATCTCGAGGAACTCGCCCATGGCCTTGGTCATCGAGCCGAACCGGACCAGGTCGTCGATCCCCAGGCGGTCCTTGGGGAACTTCCGGATCGTGAGCGAGGGCCCGGAGACCGCGAGCGGCGGGATCACGGCGTTGACGCGGGAGCCGTCGGCCAGGCGGCCGTCGACGAGCGGGGTCTGCTCGTTGATCCGGCGGCCGATCGGCGCCACGATCCGCCGGATCACGTGCATGACCTGCTCGTCCGAAGAGAAGCGCACGTCGGCGCGGACCATGCCGACGCCGCGCCGCTCGACGAAGACGTCGACGGCGCTGTTGACCATGATCTCGCTGATGTCGTCGTCGGCGAGCAGGTCTTCGAGGGGGCCGAGGCCGAGCGCCTCGTTGAGCGCCTGCTTGAGCAGGGCCCTGCGGTCGATCCCCGCCAGCTGCCCCGAGTCCTGCATGTCCTTGATGATCTGCACGAGCACGCGCTCGGTGGTGCGCCGCGCGACCTCGGGGTCCATGTCCTCGAAGTCCACGCGCTTGAGCTCGGGGGCCTCGAGCAGCCGGGCGTGCACCTCGCGCAGCGTGCGGATCAAGGGGTCGGTGGGGGCCGCGTCCTTGCTCCGCCCGCGCGACTTGCTCTCGCGAGGAGCGACGCTGGAGCGCGAGTCCTTCGAGGCGGCCGGCTTGGCCGAGGTCGAGCGCTGGCGCTCTCCGCGGAACTGGACCTCGAAGCTGGCCACGTCGAAGCGCGCGCCGTCGACGAGGGCCTTCTCCTTCTTGCGGGTCAGGTCACGGAGGAAGAACGCGCCGTCCTTCTCGACGAGCACACAGTGCTCCTTGGCCACGCCGTCGCGGGTGAGCACGAGGTCGTTGTAGTCGCTGCTCCCGATCGTGAACCGGCGCTTGGTGAGCTGGATCTCCTTGACGCGCCCGTTCTTGGAGTCGCGGACGATCAGCGAAGGCACGGGATCCCCTTACCTCAGCTCGTCTTTGATTTCTTGGAACAGCGTCTCGTCGCTGACGGTGCTCCACCCCGCGGGGCTGCCGTCGTTCTCCTCCTTGTAGCTGCAGTGCAGCACGCCGCCGTGGGTGTAGACGTGGAGCAGCTTGTTCACGTCCTTTGGCTTGAGCGCGAGGGTGATGGTCTCGAACGCAGAGCGCCCGGCCCGGGGGTGGTCGGGGTCGATGATCCGCCCGGTGGCGAGGATCTCGACGTTCTTGAGCAGGGTGCGGGTGGCCGGGATCTTGATCTTGCTCGCGCCCAGGGCGTCCTTGAGCTCGAGCCCGGTCGAGATGTCGATGCGGTCACCAGGCTTGATGAACCCCGAGACGCCGGTGACCGCGTCCACGGGGATCGAGACGGCGCGGAAGCCAGGGAGCAGGCGCCCTTTGAACCCGTTGAAGGTGCCGCCGAGCTCGCTGAAGTGATACTCCTGCAGCACCTGGCCCGGGGCCACGTCCGCGACGAGCTGTTGGCCGTCGTAGGCGGAGGGCTGCTTGATCCAGGTCTCGCCGAGCTGAGCAGAGACGGTGTAGGGGATCTCACCCTCGGTGGCGTGCGCCTCGGGGTCGAACTTCGTGCCCTTGCTCAGGTCCTGGGTCGCCACCCACACGGACACCGGCGCCAGCTGCGCGATCGTCTGCTTCTCCACGCGCTCGATGTAGAGCCGAATGCCGACGATCGACAAGATCCCGAGCGAGACCGCCACCACGAGGGCCAACTTGTTGGTCACGGGAGATCCTTCCTTGCGGGGGCCTTCCACCGCCCCCCGGGGCGCGAGCGCGCCCTGCCCTCTAGCCTAAGTCTTTCTGTCGGTTCGAGCTACCCCTCAATGGGCGACGGCGGAGTGGATCGAGAGCGAGACCCGGACCCGACCTCCCCCGTCGGCGGCCGCCACCAGGACCCCCGCGTGGGTCGGGCTGCGGAAGCTGAACGCCACCCGCTGGGAGCCCTCGGGCAGCTCGGTCTCGAGCTGGAATCCCGCGCGACGCAGGGTCTGCGCGAAGCGACCGGCGACCGAGGGCGCGTCCCCCGAGGCGACGAGCAGGCAGGTGCCTCCCGAGCCCTCCAGCGCGCTGCTGACCACCTGGCAGCCGCTCGGCGGATCGAGGCCGAGGGGCATGCGGCCACCGCTGCGCTCGCCCGAGGGCGCGGGAGACCAGAGGAGCTGGTAGCGGGCGCCCCCGAGCAGGTCTTCCTGGACGATCACGCCCCGGCGCTGTCCCGCGCCGTCGACCCACACGAGCGTCGCCCCACCTGGCTGCACGGCCTCGAGGTAGGGCATGTCTTGGGGGCTTTGGCTCTCGGCGAGCTTGCGGTAGTGCTGGAACACCGACTCCACCGAGCGCTGAGGCGCGCGGTAGGTCGCGCACTGGGTGGGTTGTCCGTCGAGGGCCACGACCTTCGAGCTGGCGCAGGGCTCGGAGCCCGCGAGGGTGGTCAGGCCGGGCGGGGGTCCGCTCTCGAACAAGGCACGCGCGCGCACACTCTGCCCCGTCACTACGAGGCCGAAGGAGAGGAGGCCCGCGGTCAGCAGGGCCCCAAACGCAATGCGAAGTGCGAGGTTCGTTAGCGAACTCCTTGTTTAGTCTTCGTCGTCGTCCGAGATGGCGACGCCACCAGGTTGAATGCCTGCGGTGACCCCGTTGGTCTCTCCAGCGATCCCGCCGTTGCCGTCGGTGCCGACGATGATGTCGTTGACCGTCCCGCTGTAGCTGCGGATCGCGGCGATCAGGACGATCGCGACCAGGCCCACGATCACGATGTACTCGGTCATGCCCTGGCCACGACGACGGCGAAGAAGCTTGGAAATCATAGTTGGCTCCCTTTGTTGGTGGGCTTTAGAGCAAAGCCAGGGCCATCCTTAAGTCCGATCTTCACCGTGGCCTGCGCCACAAAATGAGCCGGAACCAGAGACGATTCCAGGTTCGTGTCAATTCGACTCATGGACGTTGCCCCGCATAGAGGCGGTGCTCGCCCGCGACCGAGCCGTCGATCCGCCCGGTCATGGGGCTGGTGTCCCAGATCCCCTCGTTGGTGCTGAAGTGGCGGTTCACGCGGCGGCTGAGGTAGGTGTTGTTGGGTGCCTCGGCGGGGTCGAAGGGCGGACGCAGGGCGGCGTTCTTCGCGAAGTAATGATCGCGGCCGCCTCGCTCGTGGGCCGGATACTCGAAGCCTTCGGTGAAGGTGTAGACCGACGAGCCGGCGTCGAGGTCGAGGGAGGCCCTTCCGATCAGGATGCTCTGGTAGGTGAACACCACCGTCCGCCGGCGCTGGGTGATCGGATGCCCGCCGGTGCCGAACTGGTTGGTGAGCAGCGAGTTGAGCAGGTTGCGATTCCCCGCGGAGAGCTCCGCGTCCAGGTCCGGGTTCGACTCCTGGAGCGTGCCCGGGTCGTAGCTCCCGGGGACCGAGAACACGACGCCCGAGTTCTTCCCGTCGAGCCAACCGTCCACCCGCGCGGCCTGCTGCGCCGCCTGGTGGGACATGACCAGCAGGGCGAGCGAGATCGAGGCCGCGATGAAGATCAGGTAGGCGGGGAGCAGCACGAGGAACTCGACGCTGGCGGTCCCGTCCTCGTCGGCCCACAGCTCCTTGAGCCCGCGAGGCCCCGTCGTTGGCGCGCTCAGTGCCATATCGTCCTCCGCAGGGAGTCCATGTCCGGGGTGCTGATCACACCGCTCAATCCGGGGAGCGGCGGCGCGCCGGGGGTCCCGTCGGTCGACATCCAGCCCCCGTTCCCCCTGCTCCAAGCGCCGCTGCCCAGGAGCACGTTCATGGTCGGGTCGTCGCCCCAGGTGTACTCGCGGGCCGCCGGCACGAGGCGCGCGCCGAAGGCGACACCGTCAGCAGGATCCATGGAGTAAAAGAAGTTGCGCAGGTCGTTCTCCTCGAAGGAGAGCGTCTCGCTGTCGCCCATGTTGCGGAACACCGCCTCGTTGCTGCGCAGCTCGCGCAACAAGCGGACCTCGTTGGTGCCGCTCCCGTCGCGTCCGCTCCAGTAGCCGACCTGGGCCGAGGCCACCGCCAGCGTCCCCCAGGGCGAGGCAGGGTAGAAGTTGCCGATCCCGGCCCCCGGGCGGTAGGTCGCGACGCTGATCCCGCTGCGCACCAGCAGGGGGCGCATGCCCAGGGGCCGCGGCCAGTCGGCGAGGTCGAGGGCCATGCCGGCCCGCTTCCCTCCCTGGGGGATCTGGTGGTCCACCTGAACCTCGGTGTATTCCCCCGAGTAGGTCCGCACCCCGCAGGTCGGGCAGTTGACCCAGGCGTGGTCGTCGTTGTGCCAGCCGTCGATGAAGGTGCCGCCCTCGACCCCATTGACGACCTCCTGCTCCACGGGATCGGAGAGGTGCCCGCAGGGGGGGGACTCGGTGCCGTCGAACATGTTGCCGTGGTAGGTCTGGTGCACCGAGCCGTCGAAGTCGAGCTGGAACAGGTGCCGGTGGCGCGCGTGCCAGTGGCCGTTGGGCGCGCCGCGCTGGGTGGCGTTCGGGGGCCGTGAGTTGACCGTCTTCTTGTGGCCCCAGTCGTTGGTGTTCCAGCACAGGCGGACCTGGGAGTAGCCGGCGGAGCCCGCGAAGCTCCTTCCTTGGCGCCAGTCGAACCAGGGCGGGAAGCCGCCGCCGTCGACGCCCAGGCGGCCGTCGGCGTAGCGATTGGAGATCGCGAAGCCCAGCCGCGTCCCGCTCCCGCTGTCGAACTCGGTGTTGCCGTCTTGCTCGTAGAACCCGGCGTCGACCTCGAAGGCCTTGTCGAGGTCGTCGGAGAACGCGATGTGCGTCGCCCCGTTCTGGCGGGCCACGGCGCGCGCGTGGTTCCGGACCATCTCCGGGGTCTTGGTCATCAGCTCCCGCTGCGCCTGGCTGAGGTCGGCCAGCCAGCGCTTGCCCTGGTCGATCAAGGCCGGGAAGTTGTCGATCCCGTCGGCCGCCCCCAGCCGGCCCTGGAACTCCGGCCCGTCGCCGAGCATGACCCAGTCGAGGGCGACGGTGTTCTCCGCGCTGGGGCTGTATTGGTTGGCGTTGCCGGGGGTGGGGTCGGCGGCAGGCAGGATCGCGCGGGCGTCGAAGGCCGGCGGGAAGAAGCCCAAGGAGCCGACGCGGGTGTGGTGCGTCTCGTAGGTCTCGAGGGTGCGGTAGATCGTGCAGTCGATCACGTAGCGCAGCAGGTTGTAGTGCACGTAGGCCATGCCGTCGTTGAGCTGGCCCATGACGTTGAGGTTGTTGGCCTCGACCACCGCGCCCGAGTAGGCGGCGGCGTCGGCGGCGTTCTGCATCTTCAGGCGGTCGGCGCTGATCAGGCCGAGCTGGAAGACCATCAGCGCGCACATGGCGAGGCCGAAGAAGGTGATCGCCGAGAACACCAGGCTCGCGCCGCGCTCGTCGGCGTGCAGCCGCTGCAGTTCGCTCCGAACCCTCACGCTCCAGCCCACGCTCACCTACTTGTTCCCCGTGTCTGCGAGCGCGACCGTGGTCGCCCCCGTCAGCCCGTTCTCGGTCCAGGGGGTTGGGATGTAGCCAATGCGCTGAATCCGGTAACACGGCCGGGTGCGTTGAATGGACGCGTCGTTGAAATCTCCCGACATCAGGAACAAGAAGCCGTTGGTGAACAGCTTGCGGCTCAGGATCCGATTGGCCACCGGGATCGTCATCACGTAGTCGTATTCGACGAGGCAGCGCACCAGGTGCTGCGAGTGCGCGACCTCGACGTTGAGGTGCGTGTAGGCCTGGTTGGTGCGGCCCGCGCTGAAGGGCGCGCTCTTGCCCGACCACTGCAGGTCGGTCGGGACGTCGGCGCTCCCCGCGGGGACGTTGGGGGCCTTGGCGCCGTCGCTGTTGGTGAGCACCACCAGGGTCCGGGCTGCGATCCGCCGGGCGGCGAGCTCCGGCACCGCGCCGGCGGAGTCGAAGCCGTCGCTGACCGCGGCCGCCCGCGCGCCCATGAAGGCCGCCTGCTGCACCACGGTGTGGGCGTGCGCGAGGAGCGCGAACTGCATGATCAAGAGGGTCAAGGTCAGCTGGATCGGGAACACGATCACGAACTCGATCATCGCGGCCCCGCTCTCGCGGTCGCGGTCGAGTTCCTTCAATCGTTCGAGCAGCGATGTCCAGAGTCGCACTGCTGCGTGACCTCTTCCTTGCTTCCTACCGCGGGAGCTCTTCCAGGAACCACGCGAGGGTCGTGCCGAAGGCCAAGGCCACCCCGTAGGGGATCGCGATGGCCGCAGGGTCGTCCCGGTCTGGCAGGTCGCCGCGCAGGGTGGTGGCGTAGCGCACCGAGCGCCAGAGCCCTTCCACCAGGCGAGCCCGCCAGATGAGCACCCAGATCGCCATCAAGGCGCCGATCAGGCTGCTCCAAAACAACGCGGTCACGATGAACGGAAACCCGTACAGCGCGCCGATGGCGGCGGCGAGTTTGACCTCACCTCCGCCAACCGCCCGGCTCCAATACACGAAGAACAAGAGCGCGAACCCAAGCCCGAAGCCGGTCAAGTGGCCCAGCAACGAGTGTCCCCAGGCAGAGGTACCCACGCCGCCGATCCCAAACCCGAGCGCGAGGCCGAGGCCGATCGCGGGGTAGGTGACGACGTTGTAGATCTTCCGCTTGAGGACGTCGGTCGTCGCGGACACGACGAGGGTCAGCAATAGGAGCCCCGCCGCGACCGCTTGAAAGACCTGCTCAGGGTGCACTCGGGGCCGACTAGCCGCTGGCGTCGATCTCGCTCTCAATCGATTGGAGCTGGGTGGTCGCCTTGGAGTAGGTGTTCGTCAGCGCGCCTTGGAACTGGCGAACGGCCGCGATCAGGACGATCGCGATCAGGCCGACGATGATGATGTATTCGGTCATGCCTTGACCGCGACGACGGCGTAGCTTTCGGATCAACTTCATAGGGGTGGTTCTCCTACCGATTTCCCAATGGATTCCCATCGTGCGTGCGACACGACTTGGTGGACCTACAGCAACTCGGGAGCCAGAGACGGTCGTGATCCCGAGCAGACCTTATGGCGGATGGACTCGGAATGCGTCGCGTAGATCGGTTCAAACGCGACGCATTTGCTCCCAAATGACTCAGATTGGGGCGCCAAGGCCGTCCAAACCGGCCCAGGGCTCCCGGTCCAGGATTCGCTTCGTCCGAGGCATGCTGATGCGCTCCAGGCACCGTCGTGGTCAAGACATGGCCGAGGTGGCCATCTTGATCACCTTCATGCTGATCGCGATGATGGCCTTCACCGCCGCGGTACCTCGTGCTCTGCAAGGACATTACGTGGCGAACCGCACCGTGCTCTCCGGCCCCTTCTAGGCGCAGACTAGCCGGCCGCCCACGCCCGCGCTCGCGCTCGCCTTCCCGTGACTCTTTACCCCCAGCCCCCGCTGACTCAACCCGCCGGGGCTGGCTCGGCGGCGTAGGCGATCTGGCCGTCGACCACGGTGTAGCGCGCCTGGCCGCGCAGGGTCCACCCCACGAAGGGCGAGTTCTGCGAGCGGCTGACGAATTCGGGGCCCACCGTCCAGGCGCCGTCGACGTCGACGACCGTCACGTTCCCCGGGGCGCCCGGGGCGAGAGAGCCGCCGGGGAGGCCGAGGATCCGGGCGGGCCCCGCCGAGAGGAGCTCGGCCAGGCGCGTCAGCGGCATCCCGCGCCCATGCACGAGGTGCTCGATCACGACCCCGAGGGTCGTCTCGAGCCCGATCACCCCGCTCGGCGCGAACTGGAACTCCACGTCCTTCTTCTCCGGGGAGTGCGGCGCGTGGTCGGAGGCGATCGCGTCCACGGTCCCGTCGAGCACCCCCTCGATCAAGGCCTCGACGTCACGCTGGGTGCGCAGCGGCGGATCGACCTTGTAGCAGGGGTTGAAGCTCTCCACGGCCTCGTCGGTGAGGCTCAGGTGGTGCGGGGTGACGTCGCAGGTCACGCGCACGCCCTTGTGCTTCGCCACCCGGATCAGCTCCAGCGAGCCCGCGGTCGAGATTCGCCCCAGGTGCAGGTGCGCCCCGGTGAGCTCGGCCAGGGTCAGGTCGCGGGAGACCATGACCTGCTCCGAGGCTGCGGACTTGCCCGCGAGCCCGAGGATCGTCGACACGCGCCCGCTGTGCATGACGCCCTGCTTGGCGAGGTCGTAGTCCTCGGGGTGCTGGACGACCACGCGATCGAGCATCTTGGCGTAGAGCAGCGCGCAGCGCAGCATCTCGGCCGAGCGCAGCGGGCGGTCGCCGTCGGAGAAGGCCACCGCGCCGCCGCGCTTGAGCCCGGCGAGCTCCGCCAGCGCCTTGCCCTCGAGCCCGCGAGACACGGCCCCGATCGGATAGATCCACGCCTTCCCGGCGCGCTTGCCCTGCAAGACCTGGAACTCGGCTCCGGCCTCGTCGTCGACGGCCGGCTCGGTGTTGGGCATCACCGCCACCGCGGTGAACCCGCCGCGTACGGCCGCCGCCGCCCCCGAGGCGATCGTCTCGTCGGCGGAGCGCCCCGGCTCGCGGAGCTGCACGTTCATGTCGATCAAGCCCGGGAGCACGACGAGCCCGCTGGCGTCGAGGACTCGCTCGTAGCTTCCGCCGCGCGCGAGGTCTGGGGCCACGGCCACGACCTCGCCCTCGCGCACGAGCACGTCCAGGCGTCCGTCGACCCCCCGGGCCGGATCGACCACCCGGCCTCCCGCGATCAAGAGCTCGCTCACGACGCCTCCCCGGGCGAGGTCACCCCGGGCAGCTGCGCGGGAGGGTCCCGCCGCGTCCCGGTGGAGACGAGGAACAGCACGGCCATGCGCACCGCGAGCCCGGCCGCGACCTGGTCGAGGATCACCGAGTTCGGCCCGTCGGCGACCTCCGGGGCGATCTCGACCCCGCGATTGATCGGCCCGGGGTGCATGACGATCACCTCGGGCTTCGCGCGCTTGAGCCGCTCGCCGGTGAGCCCGAACAGGCGGGTGTATTCCTCCGAGGAGGGGAAATTGAGCGTGCCCTGTCGCTCACGCTGGATCCGCAGCATGTTGAGCACGTCCACCTGAGGCAGCACGGCGTCGAGGTCGTGGCTGACCTCGACCCCGAGCTCGGCGAAGCGCCCCGGGACCAGGGTCGGCGGGCCGACCACGGTGACCTTGGCGCCGAGCTTGAGCAGCCCCCAAATGTTCGAGCGCGCGACCCGGCTGTGGCCGATGTCGCCCACGATCGCGACGTGCAGGCCCTCGAAGCGCCCGAGCTTCTGCCGGATCGTGTAGAGGTCGAGCAAGGCCTGGGTCGGGTGCTCGTGGGCCCCGTCGCCGGCGTTGACCACCGCGGCCTCGAGGTTGCGCGAGAGGATCGCGGCCGCGCCGGGGGCGCTGTGGCGCACGACGAACACGTCGACGCCCATGGCCTCGATGTTCTTCGCGGTGTCGATCAGGGTCTCGCCCTTGACCGTCGACGACGAGCCCGTGGTGAAGTCGAGCACGTCGGCCGAGAGCCGTTGGGCCGCGAGCGAGAACGAGAGCCGGGTGCGGGTCGAGGGCTCGAAGAACAGGTTGACGACCACCCGCCCGCGCAGCGTCGGCACCTTGCGGATCGAGCGGGTCGAGATGTCGGCGAAGCCCTGGGCCGCGTCGAGGATGCTCAGGATCTCTTCGGCGCTGAGCTCGCGCAGACCGAGCAGGTCACGCCGGGTCCAGGCCGCGCGGGGTGCCTCCTTCACTGCGCGGCCCCGCCGCGCACGACCTCGACCCCGTCGCGGCCGTCGAACTCCTGGAGCAACACGTGGACCCGGTCGCCGCGCTCGGTCTCGATCCGCTCGCCGACGTAGCCGGCCTCGATCGGGAGCTCGCGGTGCCCGCGGTCGACCAGCACGAGGAGCTCGACCCGCGCCGGGCGCCCGAGCGCGAACAAGGCGTCGATCGCGGCGCGCACCGTGCGTCCGGTGAACAGCACGTCGTCGACCAGGATCACGTGCTTGCCCTCGAGGTCGAAGTCGATCTCGGTGCGTCGCACGACCGGCTGGTCGGCGATCATGCTCAGGTCGTCGCGGTAGAGGGTAATGTCCAGCACGCCCAGGGGCGGCCAGCCGTCGTCGGCGCCGCGATCCTTGCGCAGCGCGGCCGCGAGCTTGTGGGCCAGCGGAACTCCGCGGCGGCGGATCCCGATCACGGCCAAGCCCTCAGGGTCTTCGACGCGCTGCACGACCTCGTGCGCGAGGCGCTCGATGGTGCGCTCGAGTCGAGCGCCGTCGAGGATGGTTTCTGGCATCCGGCCTCCCCGGCGGCGCAGGGTACGCCACGGGTCCGACCGCGTCGACCACCAGGCACAAACCGCTTGCTGCCTTGCACTTGTCCCACCCGTGCAGTAACTTCACGCCCACCATGCAGAGCGGTCTCAGCCAACTTGGACGCTTCTCGAGCGCCGCCGCGCGCGAAGCCTTGCTGCACGTCCAGGAGCAGGGCTCCGGGGCCCTCGTGGTGACCTCGGGGCTGCGGGACCTGCGCTTGACCTTGGGCTCAGGCGTGGCGACCCTCGAGGCCCTCGGCTACGAGCTGCCCGAGGGCGGCGACGCCGACGCTTTGATCCGTGAGTTCCTCTGCGCCTTGTTCTGGGAGGACCCAAGCGTCGCAGAGGTGCCCGCCGCCCCCAACGTGCTGGCGGAGGCGAGCTGCGTCCGCGCCGAGGTCCCCCTCGCGAGCCTCGTGCTCCAGCTCTGCGAAGGGGCGACGGAGTTGGGCCGGGTCCAGGAGAAGGTCGGCGGGATCGACTCGGTGGTCACGGTCGTCGGCGAGCCGCCGCCGCCCGACCTCCACGACCCCAGCGCGAACCTGTTCCGCGCGCTGCACGACCAGGCCAAGGGGGGGCTGCTGGTCGTGGCCGCGGAGCGCGCGCAGCTCGACCCGATCGACTCGGCCTGGGCGGTCCACGACCTGCTCCAAAACGGGCAAGCCGAGGTCGAACCTCCGCCCGCGGCGGTCTCCCTGCGCCGGCTCCGTAAGGCCGAGGGTCTGATCTACGAGGGCTTCGAGCCCGCCCTGCGCATGGCGCACCTCGCCCGCGGCTACAGCCGGCACGACGCGCGCCGGGGGGCGCTCTACCACCGCCTCGCGGGCTCGGCCTACCAGGACAGCGGCCAGACCGACCGCGCGCTCGAGTGCTACCGCGCGAGCCTCGCCAGCCGCCCTGAGGACGTCGGGTGTCGCGAGGACCTGCTCGCGGCCCTCGAGGCGGGAGGCCGCGCCGACGCCAAGCACACCCGCGTGCGCCTGGCCCAGGCCTACGCCCGCTGGGGCCTGCACCGCCGGGCCCTCGAGCACTGGGGCCAGATCGGCGACCTCGACCGCGCCCAGCGCCTGGAGGTGGTCGAGAGCCTGCTCGCGGTGGGCGACGTCACCGAGGCCCTGGCGCGGGTCAAGGGCCTCGCGGCCACCGCGCCCGCCGGCGAGCGGGAGGCCTGGCCCGAGCGCTTCGCCCAGGCCGGCGCCGACGCCTCGACGCTGCGCCAGGTCCTCGCGCTCACGGGCGAGGAGAGCGGACGCGGCGGCCAGGTGGCCCTGGTCGTGAGCGCGCTGCTCCTGCTCGCGGTCGCGGCCGCGCTGTTCGGCGAGGGCTGGGCCCGCCAGCAGATCAGCGCCGCGAGCGCCCTGGCCCGGGAGCGGCTCGCGGGCGCCGACCCCGACCGCTTCGAGCAGGCCCGGCAGGCCTACGCCCCGTTGAAGGCTCAGATCGCTCCGCTGCGCTTCGCGTCCTGGCCGGCGGGCCTGCGAGGGCTGAGCGGGCTGAACGAGCTCGAGGGCTTCGACGCTAGCTTGGCCACCCTGGGCCGCGACGCGGCGCTCCTGCACGAGCGGGCGGCGGCGGTGCGCTGGCGCGAGGCGTCGACCACCAACGAGGCCCTCGCCGCGCTGGACGCGCTCAGCCGCGCCGCGGAGACCGAGGCCCTGCGTGAGCCCCTCGGCGAGATTCGCAAGGAGATCGAGCAGCGGCGCGCCGAGCTCGAGGCGAAGGTCAAGGACCTCGACACCCTGCTCGTGGCCAGCCGCTACCAGGAGGCGATCGACAAGGTCCGCCGCCTGCAAGCCGAAGAGCCAGAGACCGAGCCCCTGTGGCGTAGGCGCGAGCTGCAGATCGAGTTCGAGATCCGACCCGCCGAGGGGACGGTGGTCTCCGCCGACGGCAAGCGGGTGCGCGCCTCGGGCCCCACGACCTGGATCGTGGGCCTGCCCCTCGCCGAGGGAGCGGTGGTCACCGTGGAGATCACCTGCCCCGGCCACGTCTCACGCAAGGTCGAGCTGCGCTTCGAGCCGACGCTCAAGTCGCCCTACGACGTGAAGCTCGTGCGCCTGAGCACCCCGACGACGCTCCCCCCCGACCCCGGACAGCGCAGCGGGCCGGGCCTCCACGTGTTCGACGACGCGGTGCAGCTGGCCCACGCCGCGCGGGAGCTCTACAACGGGCGCGAGCTGTCCCCCGTGACGGAGGACTCGGACCTCGACTTCCTCCGGGTGCAGATCCCCGAGGGCTGGAGGCTCTCGGTGAACCTCGTCTCGCGCGCCGGGCTCAGCGACCTGAACCTGGAGGCGATCGACCTCTACCTCTCCGACGCCGAGGGCCGCGCCGCGGAGCCGCGCCGCGTGCACCTCCCCGACCTCGCGCCGCGGGTCACCGAGGAGCAGCCGAACACCGTGCTCGGCGTGGCCAGCGCTGGGGTCGAGAAGCCGCACGTGCTCTACGCGATCGAGGCCGCGCTCCGGGACATGCTGGCCCAACTGGACAAGGCCCAATGAGCCTCGAGACCGGAGCCACCGTAGGCGGTTGGACCCTTGGCGAATCGCTGGGCGGCGGGCGCACCGCGCGCTTCGAAGCCCGGCACGGAGACGGCCGCACGGGCGTGCTCACCGCCTACCCCCTCGACGAGGGCGGCGTGGGCGGCCAGGTGCACCGGGCCCAACGCGAGCGGCTCGAGGCCTGGTCGAAGACGGCCGAGAAGAAGGTCCCGACCGCGGGCGACTGGGGGGTCACCCGCGAGCTGCTGTGCGTCGTGCTCCCCGAGCCGGCCCCGCGGGCCGACGAGGAGCCCTGGGCGCTGGGCCGGGCCTTGAAGTTCGTGGCCCAGGTCGCCGAGCTGCTCGAGCCCGCGCACGCGGCCGGCGTGGCCCACGGCGAGCTCGATCCCTGGACAGTGCTCACCGACCCTCAGGGCCCGCGCCTGCTGCCTCCGGGGTCGCGCCCGGGCCCGCTGGAGTTGTTCGCGCTCGGGATCCACGTGGATCCGCGCTACGCGTCGCCAGAGCTGCTCGACCGCGGGACGCCGACGCCCAAGGCCGACGTCTACAGCCTGGGGCTCCTGCTCCAGCGCCTGGTGAGCGGACAGGCCCCGGTCAGCGCGGCCGACCCGATCGCAGCCCTCGCCGCGCGCGGCGAGGGCGAGCTCGCCCTGAGCCAGGAGGCCGCGCCCTACCTCGCGCACCTCCTCGCTCCGCCGGCGCAACGCCCGGCGACGGCGCGGGAGGTCAAGGCGCTGCTCAGCGGCGGGCCGCCCCCCCCGCCGCAGCCGCGGACCGTGCTCACGGTGCAGCGGGGGCGCAGCCCGGTGCCGCTCTACCTGTTTGGCTTGGCGCTGCTCGCTGCGGTGGCCGGCGCGGTGTTCGCGCGCGCCCTGACTCCGACCCCCGCCGACCCCGCCGCCGGCTACAGCTTCGACCTCGCCCCGTATCGCGAGTAGGCCGTGGACGCGACCTCGCCCACCGCCCGACTGCGCGCGTGGCTGCAAGAAGCCCTGGGTGTCATGCGTGACGCCGTCGCCGAGCCTGCAGCCGCGACGCCCAGGGCCTTCGCGCCTGCCGCCACGCCGCCCGCCCCCCAGCTCGCCGACGCCTTCAGCGCGCGAGCGCTGGTCGGAGACGGCGGCCTGATCGCGGGCTGGGGGCCGACCCGAGCTCGCCTGGACGACGCGGTCGACGCCTTCGTGGGGGGGCAGCCGGTGGCGATCGCGATCGTCGGCGAGGGGGGGAGCGGGCGCGAGGTCTTGCTCGACCACGTCGAGCGCAAGGTGCGCCGCGCCGACGGAGGGACGCGCGCCGCCCGGGTCGACGCGCCGCGCAGCGGGCTCCGGGACGCGCTGCGGTCCGCCCTCGGCGACGCCTCCGCCCAGCGGCGAGCGCTGCTGCTCGCCGCGGCCCACCGCGCCTACCGGCGACGGATCGGCGGCTTCGACGCGCTGCGCGCGGGCCTGGACTTGCTGTCGGACACCGTCGGTCAGGTGCTGTGGGTGGTCGAGTTCGACGCCGTCCCCTGGAGCTACCTCGACCGGGTGTATCAGGTCGCGGCGCACTTCACCCACGTGGTCGAGGTCCCCGCGCTGGGGGTCGAGGACCTGCACCTCGCCCTGCAGCGCCGGCTCGTCGCGCTCGCGGGCGCCGCCCGCTTCGAGTTCGTGGTGCCCCCGGAGCTGCCCCTGGAGGAGCACGCCAACTGGGCGCGCAGTGGGTACCCCCAGCGCCTGCACCTCGCCAGCCGCGGGAACCCCGAGGCCGCGGGCGCGCTGGTGCTGCGCCAGCTGCGCGAAGGCGGGGGCGACGGCGCCTACCGGGTCGAGGCCCCGCCGCTGCTCCCGCTGAGCGACCTCGGAGTGCTCCCCCCGCAGCACGTCGTAGCCCTCGAGCTCCTCCTCGGCCACACGGCCTTGACCCCCGCGGAGCTGGCCGAGCTGCTGGTGCTCGCCCCCAGCGAAGCGCGCGCGCTGCTCGACGGGCTGGGGCAGCACGGGCTGGTGAGCGGCGACCGCCACCGGGGCTACGCCGTCGACCCGGTGTGGCGCGCGCCGCTCACCGACCTCTTGCGCTCGAAGAACCTGCTGTGAGCCGGCGCAGCGGACGGAGGGCCGGAGCCTTGCTCGGCGCGGCGGCCCTGGCGGTGGCCTGCGCCCCAGTGCACGAGCCACCGCGCCGGTCGGGGGAGCCCGGCGCGGCCGCGGTCGCCTCGGGCGCCGTCGCC
>JAGQRJ010000196.1 GCA_020425635.1 Planctomycetota bacterium
CCGCGAATGTCGGTGGCACATGAGACAACGAGCACATGCGAACATACACCGAACAATGGATTGCTGTCCTTTCCACTCAGCGAAGCCACACTCCAGGTCGAGCGCGGGTGCGGTCGTGCTGCTTCGTGTACGTTGAAGAGAGCCGGCGACTCTCTCAATGACACAGACCTCAGGAGCGGACATGAGCAGCGGAGGATTCCTCGAGAGCCTGCGGCAGGAGAAGGCCAAGGCAGCTGCCCTGCTCGCGAAGAGGGAACAGGCGCTGGGCACATGGAAAGCTGACCTGGAGAGCCTCAAGCAGGAGCTCGTTCGTCTGCTCAAGGGCCCGGTTGACGAAGGGTTGCTGACCCTCACCGAGGGGCAAATGGACCTTCGGGAAGAACTGCTCGGCCCCTACACGACGTGGACCCTCACGATCGAGGCACCCGCTGGAGCCAAGGTCAAGGTCCGCCCAAAGGGCCTCCATGTCGTCGGCGCGAACGGCAGGGTCGACTTCTCCCTGGGTCCCAAGCAAGTCATGCTCGTCCGTCGCGAGAACGGTCAGTGGTCCTGGGTCGTTCACGGAGTCCGCAAGAACGAGTTCGCCGAGCTGACTGAGGACTCCCTGCTCGAAGCCCTCGAGGCCTTGTTCTCTGCGTGACGCAGTTCGTGCTCGACGACAAGCACCAGTCTGACGCTCTGTGGCGCTACTACGAGTGCTCCGTCCAGGCTCTGGCCTCACTTCGAAGTGACCTCCGCGCGGGTCGCCCAGTCGCGATCAACCACTTCCTGGGTCTGACGAACGACGAAGTCGACGACCTCTTGTCCGAGCTCCGTGCCGAACTGAACCACGAGGTGTGTCTGGCCCTTGCCGCGTACTTCGAGGGCGTCCTGCGGGTCGACATGGTCGCCAGGGCGAGAGGGAGCAAGCGTGAGAACGAGAAGGGAATGCGTGACCTCAATCGCCACATGCGGGGCCTGCTGAAGGAGGCGAACGGAGAGGTACACAGGGTGCGCTGGGACGAAGTCCTGGACGCGTGGAAAGCGGTCGGGGACTCCAAGGTCGTGGGTGCGATGAAGCCGGTCGTGAAGTTTCGCCACTGGCTCGCGCACGGTCGCTACTTCCCCGAGCGAAGCGGGTTGGGCAGCACCGCCTCTCCCGAGCTGTTCATGCAGGAGATCGACGCATTCCTCCAAGAGTTCCCGCAGGCGGGCTGATTCCGTTGCAGCGAGGGCGAGGGCCGTGACGGGTGCGCCAGGCGGAGGCCTGGAGGGACTGCGCTTCACGTCCCTCCCGCAGCTATCTCGCTCCTCGGAGTCGAGGTCCCGGACTGGGGGTGATCTGGGGCGGACCCGGCGGGGTTGAACCCCGCCCCTACATTCCGACCTCTGATCCGGCGGGGCTGAACCCTTATCGAGGCGCGGGGCGGGCGACGGCGAGCACGTTGCCCTCGGGGTCGGCGAAGTAGGCCACCTCGTCGCCCCAGTCCCTGTGTGCCGCCTGGCTGAGCTCGCGGGCGCCGGCGGCGCGGACGCGGGCGAGGGCCGCGGCGAACTCGTCGGCGGCGACCGTCAGGTAGAGCTCGGTGCGGCCGGGCAGCCCGGGGGTCCGACGCTCGGGCTCGCCGCCGACCTGGAGCGCGTAGCCCTGGCGCGCGTAGAGCCCAAAGCGCATGCCCGCGGGCAACGCGAACTCGACATAGACCGGGACCTCGACCGCGACCGGCCAGCCGCAGGCCTGCTCGTAGAAGCGCCGCATGACGCCCAGGTCTTCGACCGCAAAGATCGTCAGCGCGTGCCGCACGAACCCTCCGAGGCGGGGAGCCGACTCGGCTCCCCAGCGTTCAGTCTTGAGACCGGCTGGGGCTCCGTCAAGGCCGGCTCGCGACCTTCGCGCCCGCTCGCTCGCTCGGGCGCACGACCTCCACGTCCTCCCCGAAGCGGCGGATCCAGGGCCACACCTCGACCATGGAGGGCGTCTTGAAGCACATGCGCAGGCGCCCGTCCTCGAGCTCGCGGAACGACTGGCCCTCGGCCCACTGGCGCTCCTGGAGGTAGAGCTTGAGCCAGGGCTCGTTCGCGAACACGAGCTCGACCTCGGTGGTCGTCTTCGCGGCGTCCTGGTCGCGGAAGAAGATCCCGAAGGCCGCCTCGGTGAAGCGCTGAGGGTGGTAGTCGCGCGGCGCCGGGTAGGGGAACACCGTCTCGAGCAGGCGCGCCGACTCGATCCGGTCGACGACGAAGTTGTAGACCCGCGTGCGTCCTGCGTAGCGCGCGAAGAGGTGCAGGCCCCCGCGATACATGGCCAGGGTCAGGGGCTCGACCTCGTGCTCCTTCGCCCCCTGGGCGGCGGAGGTGTAGCGCATGCACAGGCGCCGCGAGTCGATCAGGGCCTCGAGCACGGTCGCGAGCAGGTCCGCCCGGGCCGTGTAGTCCTTGGGGGCGTCGGGCACGAAGTGAAACAGGCGGTCGAGGTCGCGGCGGATCCGGGTCAGCTGGCTGTAGCCGCCCCCCGCCCGGGCCTCGGACCAAAACGCCTCGAAGGCCTCCTCCAGCGCCGCGTGCCCCTCGTTCTGACCGAGGAAGGTCAGCACCCGCAGCGCGAGCTGGTGCGCCGTGAGCTTGAGCAGCAGCGCGGCCACCGGGGGCCGCTGCTGCTCCGGACGCACCAGCCGCAGGTAGCGCGTCTCCCCGTCGAGCACCTCCTGCACCTGGCTCACCCCGCCGTCGATCAGAGGGAAGAACTGCTCCTGCAGCAGCTGGCGATACTTGCGGTAGGTCCGGTCGGCGATCTCGAGCTCGGCGCAGAGGTCGGCCACCCTCCAGCCCCGGGAGTGGGTCAGGAGCCGGTGAACGATCGTGGCCAGGTTGAGGGCGATCGGCATGGGAGACGACATGGAACCCGAACCCTCGGCACGCAACGTGCCACGCACCCTCCAGAGTTGCAGCAGGGGCTGGCGCATGGTCTTCGGCTGGGCCAGCGATCCCTATCATCAGATCTGATGGTTATCGGTGCTTCGCGCTAAACCCTTACAGGGTTGGACCGACGTGGCCTGCGCCGTGCACAGGACGCGACGCCAGCGTCAGGGCCAGCACCGCCGCGGGCTCGGCGCCTCGGAGCCCGCGCCGTCGCTCGTCGGGTCCCCCGGCGGCGGCTGCGACCCAGGCACCACCAGGCGCAGGGTCCGCGCGCCGCCCTCGGTCACCTCCTGGATCAGGCTCGGGTCGCCCTCCCGCGGCGAGAACTCCTCCTGGAGCAGCCGGCGATACTCCCGGTAGGTCCCCTCGGGGAGCTCGAGCTCGGCGCAGAGCTCGTCGACCCGCCACCCCGCGGGGTCGGTCACGAGCCGCTGCACGATCCTGGCGAGGTCTCGGTAGTCAGGCATGGGATCGACTTGTACCCGCGCCCGCGGCACGGAACGTGCCCTATCCGCAGTGCAGTGAAGAACCCTGCCCCGCTGCCTCGGCCAGGAGCGCGCCCAGCAGAGCGCTCAGCGGCGCCGAGCCCGCCCCGGGGCCCTGCTCGCCGCGGACGGCGACCCGGCGCCAGGCCCGGGTGGGGTCGCGCCGGCCCAAGACCTCCTGCGCGGGCCCGTGCAGCTCGACCAACGACCGCGACGCCTTCGTGAACGCACCCGCGCAGCCGGCGCGGGCGCAGACGCCCGTCCAGCTGTAGCCGCCCGAGAGGCAAGAGCCCGCGTAGGACAGCACGAAGCCCAGCGCGCCGCAGGCATGGCAGGGCGCGCGCCACGCGCCCGCGTCCCAGAGTTGGACCGCCGCGCCGAGGGGGATCGCACAGCCCCCCCCGGGGAGCGCGCCGCCCCTGAGCGCGGCCGAGGTGGCGTAGAAGAGCGGCGTCGCGTCGACGATCCGCTCGATCCGCGCGAGCAAGTCGGGCGCGGCGCGGGCGAGCCGCGCGCGCTCGGCGTTCAGCTCGTCTGGGCTCGAGTCGGGCATGGCGCCTCCGCCCTGTCCACACGCCCGAGCGCGGGAATCGGCGGAGCGGTCCCGCTCGCGCGCACGACGTGTCTGCCCGGGGACGGTTGGGTCTCAGGCCCCTCGACCCCCCCTGCCTCCGCCGGCTTCAGCCTGCGACCGGTCCTGCTGCAGTTGCGCCTGGACCGCCGCTTGCCCAGGGCAGGAAGAGAGGAGCAGACATGCCCGTTCACACCCAGCACCCGGAGAGGGTCCGCTTTCGCTGTCCTCAGTGCAGCACCAAGTTCAAGGTCCGCGCCGAACATGCCGGGCGGCTCGTCCGCTGCGCCGAGTGCGAGCAGAAGGTCCGCGTGCCCGCGCCGGAGACCACGAGGTCTCCGGTGGAGCACGCGCCTCGGAGGGAGCATTCCCCCCACGAAGACGACCCGGCCTTCGCCGTCCTCGGGGTCGAGGTCCCGGAGTGGGTGAACTTCACGGCTCACCTGATCGGACTGGGCCTGGGCCTGACGTGCATGATCCTGGGCGGGATCGCTGGCGGTCCGGTCGGCATGATCCGCTCGTCGGTGCCCTTGCTGGGCCTGGGGCTGATCTTCGTGTTGTACCTCGACCGCCGGGGCCTGCTCTAGGCGCCTTCCGCGAGGTCTCTGCCGACCCACCCTGGAGCCGACATGGCATTCTTTGGCCTCTTCGCCGCGCTGCTCGCCGCTGTGGGCGTCTTCTTCCAGCTCCTCAGCCGGGATCGGCGCCGCGCTGAGCAGATCGACTCGGATCGGCGCCGCAGCCTGCAGAGGCGAGCGTCTGCCCTCCAGCTCGCGGCGGCGCGGTTCGGAGGGAGGCTGCGAGACGAGAGCTGGGGGCTGATCTACACCTACCAGGTCGAGGGAGTCGACGCCGAGCTCAGCTGCTACACCGGCGGCATAGAGCAGCCGTCTTGGACCCGCGTGCACTTCGACTGGGCACCCAGCGAACGGCTGCGCGTGTTCCCCGAGGGGGCCTGGACCCAGTTCAAGAAGCTCTTCGGCGCCCAGGACGTCCAGATCGGCGACGCGGAGTTCGACGCGCGCTTCGCCGTGTTGGGGAGCTCGGAGCCCTGGGCCCGCGAGGCGCTGAGCGGCGGAGCCTGCAAGGCGCTGCTTCAGCTGCGGACCCTCGGCAGCTCGGAAAACCGCTCCGGGGACGAGGGGGTTCAGCTCGATGCCAACGCCAAGGGGGTCGTGCTCAGCTGCGAGCGAGACCTCTCCTATCGAGGCATACACAGCAGCGAGGGTATCGCCCTCCCCCAGTTCCTCGAGCTCTCGGCCGCCGTGCTGCGGGAGCTCAAGCGGACTGCTTCCTCCGGGAAGCGCGTCGTGATCTCGGTGACCGAAGTGGACGGCCCCGACCTGTGCCCGGTGTGCGGCGACGGCGACGACCGGCCCTCCGCGCGCTGCGACGGCTGCAACACCTCGTATCACCCCGAGTGCTGGGAGTACCTGGGCGGCTGCGCGACCTTCGGCTGCGGCGCGCGCTACACCCCGGGGAGGCGTCGTCGGCGAGGGTCCGGCTGGTAGGCGGGGCACCCGTCCGCCGTCCTCGATCCGAACCTCGCCCAGGCAGGCGAGCTCGACCGGGGCGGCGTGTCGCTGGGCCAACGCAATTCCCGCCGTGCGTCTCGGGGCCGCGGGGGGCCCCGGACAACGGCGTTTGCGGCCACGCCCGCCGGGAGCGCGTCGCCGCGAGGCTTAGGCCCGGCTGCGCCTGGAACTCGGCGTGCTCCCAGACGGCGGAAGGAGGGACCATGACTCGTGCGCTGAGCCTGCCCGCGTCTGAGGCGGAGGCCTCGGACCCGCCCGCGAACCCCGCCGCGCTGCCCCAGGCGCGACACGACTCGGCCGCGCTGCGCGTCGGGCGCGCCTTTCCCCGCGCGGCCGCGCGCGGCCTGGGCGGGGCCTTCGTGGGCGCGGCCCTGGCCATGGGCCTCGGGGCCACGGGGTGGTTCCCCTCGCGCCCCGCCAGCCACGTGCTGTTCCTCGACGGGCTCACCCTCGGGCTGTGCTTCGGCCTGGCCGCCCTGGTCGAAGCGGTGGGCTGGGGCCCGGCCGCGCGCCCCAGCCGCGCGAGGATCGCGCTCAGCGCGCTCGCCGTGTGGCTCGTCGCGACCGGGGTCTCCTGGGCGACGCAGTTCGAGGTCGCCTACTTCGACGGGCGGGTCGTCGAGGGGCTCACGCACGCCGAGCTGCAGGTCGCGCTGCAGAGCTCCCTCGACGCGGTGCGCGACGACGCCCTCACCCACCTCGTGGTCAACGCGCTGCTCGGCCTTCCCTTCGCCGTCTTGAGCCTCGGAGACGGGGCCCGCCTGGGTCGGGCCGAGCTCGCGGGCATGGCGTTCTTCGCCACGACGATCCCGGCGCTCCCCGTGTGCTTCGGCAACCCCATGTTCGAGGGCGGCGCGAACCCCGACTCCGGACTGCAGTTCCTCCTCGTGGCCGGGCTCGCCCTGGCCCTGCCCGCGGTCGGCAAGCTCAGCGACCTGCGCGAAGGTCGCGCCCCCGTGCTGCTCCCCGACCGCAAGCTGGCCTGGCTCGCGACCCTCGCCCTGGCGCTGATCACGCCCGGGATCTGGGCGGCCACCCGGGTCCAGGGCGACGCCCGCCTGAACTACCTCCTGCTCGCCGAGCTCCGGGTGGAGACGGCGCGCGAGGCCCTGGAGCGCGGCGACTACGCAAGCGCGATCGCCGTGTGCCGTCAGGGCGAGGAGCAAGGGACGGCCCTGTTCGCGCGGCCCGAGCTGCGCGCCTGCTGGATCGAGGCCGCCTGGGTCCTCGAGGTGGAGGGGCCGGACGCGCTGAGCGAGCAGGAGCACGCATGGAGCGCGTCGCTCCAAGAGGATCGCGGCTGGCGCTTTCGCCGGGCTCGATCCCGGCTCGCGCGCGGCGACTACGCCGGCGCGCTGGCCGAGGTCGACGCGCTGCGTCGCCTGCCCGACGACCGCGAGCCGCCGAGCAGCAGCGAGCTGTGGCTGCTCTGCGCCGAAGCCCACGCGCGCCTCGGAGACCGCTCGGCGGCGCTGCACGCCCTCGAAATGCTCAGGATCAATCGCCACCTCGTGCCCCCGGAGGCGCGCGCGCGCGTGCACACGATCCTCGCGGAGTCGGCGCGGCGCGCGCCCCCGCGCTACCGGGCGCAGCCCAGCGGCTGGTAACGCGCGGGCCTCGACGCCGAGGCCGCGCCGCGGCGGCGGCCGAGGTCTCCAGCGTCGGAGGCCCGGACCCTCGATCTGCGCGCTGAGGTCCGGGGCCAGAACCAGGCCGACGAGGGCCGGCCGAAGGA
>JAGQRJ010000197.1 GCA_020425635.1 Planctomycetota bacterium
AAAGCTCACCACGAAGTGGTGAGTTTGTGGGGTAGCCGCCTGCGCAGCAGGCGGGCTGCGCCGGAGCGAGTCGGCGGCTCTGCCGCCGCGAGCGAGGCGCAAGCGACAGTGTGTACCGGCCGCAGGCCGGGTCTCACTGTCTTAAACAACACTGCAGGCCGCACTTCGAATCCACGAGCGGAGCGAGTGGTGAGAAGTGCGGGCTAGGCGATCCGCGTGCCCTGCGAGGGCGTGTCGAAGGGCTTGGGGTCTGCCACGGCCGCGTCGGACTCGACGGGGAGCGCGAAGGTCATGCCTCGGGCGTCGCGCTTGGTCTTGACCCACCGCTTCGACTCGAGCACGCGCACGTAGGAACCGACCAGCTTCACGTCGAGGGTCAGCTCGCGGCCCAGCTGAGGCAGCGAGCGCTGCCCGTGCACGCGCAGGTAGCTGAGGATCTCTTGCGCGGTGATCCCCTCGGGGTCGACGGCGCGCTGCCCGACGCGCAGCACCTTCTGCTCTTCGGCCTCGCGGCCAGCGAGGCGCTCGAGGAGCTCGCGGACGTAGGGGTTCATGAGCACGTGCTCAGGGCAATACGGCTTGCCCTCGCGGGTGCTCTCCATGCAGCCCGCCGCGCCGCACTTGCGTGCTTCGACCCTTCCTCGGTGCGTCCAGCGTTCGATCGACTTCACGTTGTTCATGTTCGTTCCCAGGCGCGATAACGGCCTGGCACCTCATTTCCTTCCACGTCTGAGACCCCGAAAAGGGTCTTTGGTTTCACCGCAAACTTCGGCGAACCCACCACGCTCCCCTTTACGCGCGGCAGTGGCGAGCGTTTGTCGCAAATAAAGCTATTTCGGGGAATGGGTTAGGCGATTCTTCCCCGCGCTGGGAGCCGCGGGAGGCGCGCGCGCTCAGGGGCGCCGCTTCTTGCCGCCGAGCTCCACGATCGCGCGGAAGGCCTCGGCCGGGAGGGGCATGACCGACAGCCGCGACTGGCGGATCAGCGGGATCTCCGCGAGCGCGGGGACGTCCTTGATCATGGCCAGGGTCACGGGGTGTTCGAGGGCCCAGATCGGCTTGAGGTCGACGACCGACCAGCGGTCGTCGTCGGTCGTCGGGTCCGGATAGTGCTCGCGCGTGACCTCCGCGATCCCGACCACGCGCTTCTCGTTGACGCTGTGATAGAAGAGCACGTGATCGCCGCGCTTCATGCCGCGCAGGTTGTTGCGCGCCTGGTAGTTGCGGACTCCGTCCCAGCAGCCCGTGCCCTCCTCGACGAGGTCCGCCCAGGAGTAGGCGCCGGGTTCGCTCTTCACCAGCCAGTAGCCGCGCGCCATGGTCGCCTCCCGCGAGGATCCTACTAGCCCTCCGCGGGGCGAACCATGTGCAGGTGCGGGATCCCGTCTTCGAGGTATTCGGGGCCCTGAACGACGAAGCCGAAGCCCTCGTAGAACCGGCGCAGGTAGGACTGCGCCCCGATCTGGAGCGGCACGCGCCCGAACAGGCGCTCGGCTTCGACGAGCGCGCGGCGCATGACCTCGCGCCCGAGCCCCGCGCCTCGGGCTGCAGGGGCGCTGATCACGCGCCCAACGCTGGGCTCGGGGAAGGTGACCCCGGGCGGGACCAGCCGGGCGTAGGCCAGGAGGCGCCCGTCCTCCCAGGCGCCGAGGTGCCAGCACGCAGGGTCGACGCCGTCGGCGTCCTGGTAGACACAGGTCTGCTCCACCACGAACACGGCCTGGCGCAGCGCGAGGATCCGATACAGCTCCAGGGTGCTCAGCTCGGCGAAGGCGGCGCAGCGCCAGGCGACGCTCACAGGCGGCGGTGATCGAGGCAGGGCAAGCTGGCGCGGATCCGGTCCTGGTGCGCGAAGTCGAGCTCGGCCAGGACCACGTCTTCGTCGACCTCTCGCGCGAGGCCGAGGACGGTGCCCCAGGGATCGATCACGCAGGTCTTGCCGAACTTGGGCCGCCCGTGGGGCTTGAGGCCGAACTGATCGGGCGCGAGCACGAAGACCTGGTTCTCGATCGCGCGCGCGCGCAGCAGGGTCAGCCAGTGGTCCTTGCCGGTGCCGAGGGCGAAGGAGGCGGGGACCAGCACGACCCGCGCGCCCTGGCGGACCAGCTCGCGGTAGAGCTCGGGGAAGCGCAGGTCGTAGCAGACGCTGAGGCCGACGGTGCCGAAGCCCGGGAGCTCGACGCAGGTCGGGGTGTCACCCGGGGCCACCGCTTCGCTCTCGCGCTCGGTCGGTCCGTTGGGCACGTCTACGTCGAACAGGTGAATCTTGCGGTAGGTCGCGAGCAGCGCGCCGTCGGGTCCGAACGCCCAGCAGGTGTTGTAGGCCCGCCCGTCCTCCGCCGCGACGCGCACGGTGCCCGGGACCAGGCAGCACTCGAGCTCGCGCGCGAGCTCGGCGAAGCGCGGCTGCCACTCTTCGGGAGGGTGGCGGCGCCCCTTGTCGGGGCCCTCGTAGAGGCTGTTCTCGGGGAACACGATCAGCTGCGCGCCGCGATCGCGCGCGCGGCACGCGAGCTCGCGCAGGCGGGCGACGTTGTGGGCCTCGTCGTCGTTGGAGTTGAGCTGAATCGCCGCGACCCTTTGGATCATGCGACCTCCCTCTGATTGGGTAAGGTAACTGGTTCCCAACGGCGGCAGCAGGTCAGCGGACCCTGTTGCTAGCATGCCAACGGAGGGCGGCGTGAGTCGGCGAAGGACGTGGGTTTGGATCGTGAGCGCGTGCTGCGCATGCAGCAGCGCCCCGACTCCTGCGCCGAAGCCTGCCCCGGCGCCCCGCCCCCGCGCGACCTGGGCTGCTTCGACGCGGCATACGCCGCCCCCCCCGGCGCCGAAGCTCAGCGAGCCGGGCTCTCGCCTGCGGTGGACGGTCGGAGACGGCCGCCGGAGGGCCGGCTGGCAGCCCGGCTTGGCTCCGCCCTACGCCCCCGGAGAGGCGCCACCCGGTGAGGTCAGCGGCTACGACCTGCAACCGAGCACCGATCCGAATTGCCCTGGGTGGGTCGCCGTTCCGCGCTACGAGCTCGAGCAGCCTCCGGCGCCCGAGGGTCCAGGCAGCGACGCCGAGCGCGCCACGCTCCCGGCAGGCCACGACCTGACCCTGCCTCCTCCGCCCACGCGGGAGGACCCCGCCGCGGCCCCTCCCCCGGTCGAGGAGACCCTGCGTCCGGTGGAGGTCGGGCGCTGACCGTGGCGGCGCCCCCTGGTCCGCGCGGGTACCCCGTGGTCGGCGTGCTCCCCCGGATCTGGCGCGATCCTCTCGCGTTCTTCCAGGAGGTCGCGCAGGAGTGCGGCGGCCTGGCCAGGGTCGGCCTCGGTCGGTTCACGCTCTACCTGCTCAGCGACCCCGCGCTGATTCACAAGGTCCTCGTCGAGGACTCCCGCCACTACTGGAAGGGCGACGGGTTGGCCGCGGCTTCGGCGGTCATGGGGCGTGGGCTCGCGACCAACGAAGGTGAGGCTTGGCAGGCCATGCGCCGCCTGCTGCAGCCCGCGTTCCAGCCGCGCGCGCTCGAGGGCTTGCTGCAAGACCTCGGGGCGACGATCGAAGAGCAGCTCGAGGCCTGGCGCCCGGGCCCCGCGGTGGACGTGGCCGAGGCGGCGAACCACCTGGTGCTGCGCGCGTTGTTTCGCGCGTTGTTCGGCGCGGGGTTGCCGCCGGAGCAGCTCGCGCGCCTGGGCGAGGCGGTGCTCGTGGCCAACGAGCACATCAACCACACCGCCTGGAGCCTGATCAAGCTCCCCTCGGGGGTGCCGACCCCGCGCAACCTGCGCTTCTCCCGCGCGCTGCGCACGCTGAACGAGGCGACCTACCGCTTGATTCGCGAGCGCCGCACCCTGGAGGACCCAGGGGACGACCTCCTCGGTCGCCTCGTCGGGACCCGCGACGCCTCGGGGGCCGCGCTCAGCGACACCCAGATTCGCGACGAGCTCATGACCTTGATCGTCGCCGGGCACGAGACCACGGCCAACGCGCTCGCCTGGATCTTGCACCTGCTCGCGGCGCACCCAGCGATCGCCGAGCAGGTTCAGGCGGAGGCGCCCGCGGCGCAGGGGGCGACGGGCCCCCCCGACGCGCTGGGGCGGGTGCTGCTCGAGGCGCTGCGGGTGCTGCCTCCTGCCTGGGTGATCGTGCGCACGCCCTACTCGGAGCGTGAGCTCGGCGGCTACGTCCTGCCGAAGGGGGCGCCGCTGTTGATCTCGCAGTACGTCGTGCACCGCGATCCGCGCTGGTGGGAGGAGCCTGCGCGCTTCGACCCCGACCGCTGGCTGCCCGGCCGCGCCGCGCCGCCGCGCGGGGCCTACTTCCCCTACGGCGACGGCCCGCGCATCTGCATTGGCAACCACTTCGCCACCGCGCTGCTGCGCTTCGCGGTCGCCGGCTGTCTGCGCCGCTTCGAGTTGCGTCCCAGCGCCGAGGGCAAGGTCGTGCCCCAGCCGCTGACGACGCTGCGGCCCAAAGGAGGGCTGCGGCTCAAGCTCACCCGACGTGCGAGCGGTTCCGCGCAGACATAAGCGCTTTACTGCCAGCGCCGCGGATTTTTTCCTGGTTTTCTATTGAATCAACCTTGACAAACCCGCGCAATCCATCCATATCCCTGAGTAAGAGAGATTTGGGTGGGTTGAAGCGTTTGAGAACCCTGGTTCCCGCGGTGGGGCTGGGGCGCTTGATTCCCGGCATAGCCGGCACACCGGAGGTGAAGCTGAAACAGCTGATTCGCTCCTCGAACCGGCATGAACTGTCGGATGGTTCGTCGACGTAAGGTTTCTTTGCCTCCTCCTCGGGTGCAATCGGGATAGGCAAGCCACGAACGAACACACCGACACGCTCAGCGCGGGCTCTGGGGCGCGTGACAACTGAAGGAAGAATGACGGGCCGTCCCTCGGGGCGGCCCTTGTTCTTGGTTGAGGCGGTCGGCCTCTCCGCGCCCCCTCGCAGGCCGCCTGCGCTATCGTGTCTGGGTGACCACCAAGCGCGAGATCGTGAAGTCCGTGGCCGAGCTGTCTGCGCTCACGCAGGCGCAGACCCATGAGGTCGTGCAGTTGACCCTCGACGCGATCGCCGACACGGTGGTGCGCGAGGGACGCTTGGAGCTGCGGCGCTTCGGGGTGTTCGAGGTCAAGCACCGCAAGGCGCGCAAGGCGCGTGACCCGCGGGACGGAAAGACCCTCGACGTGCCCGCGCGCGACGTCCTCGTCTTTCGCCCCTGTAAGGAGTTAGAGCAGCGCGTCGCCGAGGCCGGAGGATCTTGAATCCGCGCTCAACCCCGCGCAGGGGTCGCGCGTCATCTTCGACGAGAGGTTCTCGTGGCGATCGATCCGGAAGAGCTGGCGCGACGGTTTCAGGGGGGCGACGACCAGGCCTTCGCCGACCTGATCGACGTGTTCCAGGAGCGCTTCTACCGCGTGGCCTACCGGATCCTCGGAGACGCCGATGGCGCGCTCGACGTGGTGCAGGACGCCTTCGTCAAGCTGCACAAGAGCATCGGTCAGTGGGACGCCGACTCGAAGTTCTCCTCGTGGGCGTTCCGCGTCGTGACGAACCTCGCGATCGATCGGATCCGCCGGCAGACGCGTGAGCGCAAGGCCTGGGAGCAGCGCGCCCAGGAAGAGCCCGCTTACCTGGACGACACCACCGACCGCGGGTTGGTGGCCCAGGAGCGCCAGCGCCTGCTGGGGGAGGTCAAGGCCGCGATCGAGGAGCTGCCGCCGGGGCAGCGCGCCGTGGTCGCGCTGCGACACTACGAAGGGTTTACCTTGAAAGAGATCGCAGACATTCGCGGCTGCGCCCTGGGCACGGTCAAGTCGACCCTGCACCAGGCGTTTCGCAGCCTGCGCAACAGCCTCGGCCCGCAGACCCTGTCGCGAGCCACGGCGATCCAGGGGGTGGCGTAATGGACCGGACCTGGCTCGAGACCCACCTCGCGCTCTTGCGCTACGGAGACGAACTCAGCGCGGAGCAGGTGGCGCAGGTGCTGGAGCACCTCGCGCAGCTTCCCGACGACGCAGACCTCCGCGCCCAGGTCGAAGGCGTGGGCAACGCCCTCGACGCCTTGAGCCTCGAGCACCCGCACCCCGAGCGCCTGCGCTCCTTGAAGGAGGAGGTCCTGCTCGCCGTGCAGGCTCCGTTCGCCCCGGGCGAGGCCGTCGTGGCGGCCGAGCCCCTCGACCCCGCTGAGCGAGCGCAGGTCGAGGCCGCGCTGAACCTCGCCGACGAGGTCCCGCTGCATCCTGGACTCGCGGGCCTGCGCGAGGCAGTCCTGGCCCAGGTCTCGGCCGACGCGCCGCTGCCTGCGGACGAGCGAGCGCAGGTCGAGGCCGCGCTGAACCTCGCCGCCGACGTCCCCCTACACCCCAGACTCGCAGGCTTGCGCGGCGCGGTCCTCGGACGGCTCGGGCCCGAGGCAGAGCTCTCCTCCGCGGAGCAGGCCGAGGTCGAGGCCGCCCTCGACCTGTGGGACGAGGTGCCCCGGCCGGTGGGGCTCGACGCCCTCAAGGGCAGGGTGCTGGCCGAAGTCGGTGCCGCGCCCCAAGGGGGGCAGCTGCTTCGCTTCCCGGGTGCGTTCCTGGGGAGCCTGCTCGCGGCGGCCGCCGTCGCCCTCGTCGCCTGCGGGATCGCCCTCGGCGGCTGGGCGAACGGTGGCGGCGGACTCAACGCGAGCCACGCCGTGGCGCTCAAGCGCACCGCCGACTTCGCGGCCATGAACGGACGGTTCGAGATCGCCGAGGCGAACTACCGCTTGATCCTCGAGACCCAGGCCGACCCGCGCGTCCTCGAGCAGGTGCGTCAGGAGTTGGCTTCGATCCGCGACTACCGCGTGGCACAGTCGGCGACTGACCCCCTTCAACGTCAGCGCCAGGTCGCGACCTTACTCCGCGACAAGCCCAACGCGTTGGTGGTGCCGATCGCGTTTTACAACGACCTCAACCGCCGCTCGACCGCGGCCGCCGTGCAGTCACAGCTCGCCTTCGACCCGAGCCGCGCGCTGCGCTTCGACGACCTCGGGGTGCCTGACAACGTGCGCGATATCCTCACCGACAGCACGCTGCAGGTGATCTTGATCCAGCAGGGCCTGCGCTGGGAAGAGCTCGGCGATTTGACCCAGGCCAAGACCTGCTACGAGCGCGCGATCGAGCTCGACGCAGAGTCGGCCGAGGGCCAGCAGGCGAAGCTGCGCCTCGCCCGTCTCGGCTAGCCCGCACTTCTCACCACTCGCTCCGCTCGTGGATTCGAAGTGCGGCCAGCAGTGCCCGCCCCCCTGCTCATGAATCTTCCTTCATTCTCCCGCGAGGGACGTCTTCGAGCTTGACTCCGGGCTGCCCATGGCTGAGCTTCGTGCCTGGCCGAGGTCGCAGCATGCGCGAGTCCACCCGGGCGAAGAAGCCCCTGCTTGGCGCCCCCGCGATCGCGGGCGCCGTCTTGATCGTGGCCGCGGGCGTGGCTCGGGTGAGCTTCGGATCGCGTGACAGCCGCGCGGTGGAGGCGGTCCTCGTCGCCCAGACCGAGGCCGAGGCCGAGACCGACGCCGAGACCGAGGCCGAGGCCGAGGCCGAGGCCGAGACCGAGGCCGACGCCGAGACCGAGACCGAGACCGAAACCGAGACCGAGACCGAGACCGAGACCGAGACCGAGACCGAGGCCGAGGCCGAGACCGAGACCGAGGCCGAGACCGAGGCCGAGACCGGCGCCGAAACCGACACCGACCCCGAGACCGAGGCCGAGACCGAGCCCGAGACCGCGGCCGACACCGAAGAAGACACC
>JAGQRJ010000198.1 GCA_020425635.1 Planctomycetota bacterium
CGATCAGCCCGCGCAGGGCCTCTTCCTTGAGCGAAGGCGAGCCCACCTCGACCCGGCAGAGGAGCACGCGCTCGAGCTCGGGGAGGTTCTTGGAGGTGCGCGCGAGGGCCTCGGCGCGCTCGAAGGCCTCTGCGCTCGGCTCGAGCTCGACCACCCGCGCCAGCGCGCCCGAGGCGCCCTTGGCGTCGTTGAGCTTCGACTCCTGGACCGTGGCCAGGCGGTTGAGGATCGCCACCGCGGCGCTGCGCTCTCCCTCCGAGCGCTCGGAGTCGAGGAGCGCGAGCTCCTCCTGGAGCACGTCGCAGTGCTCCTTCCACGCGCCCAGCCGGCGCGTGATCCGCTCGTAGAGCTTGAGCGCCCGCGGGTGCCGGGGCCGCAGCTCGAGCGAGCGCCTCACGGCGTTGCGCGCCTGCCGCCCCTCGCCCGCCAGGTCGAACTGCTCCGCCGCGCGCTCGAGCAGCTCCGCGGCGTTGGCGTCCTCTTGGTTGGCGAGGTTCGCCTCGAGCACCAGGGCCTGCGCGAGGGCGGAGGGATCGTTTTGCTGCTCGGCGAGCCCCTTGAGGGACTTCACCCCCGGGGGATCCTGCGGGCGCAGGTCGAGGGCGCTGAGCAAGAGCGGGATCGCGGACTCCGGCCGCTGGAGCCCGTTTTGGTGCACGAGCGCCTGCCGCTTGAGGAGCCGCGCGCGCTCCTCGTCGGTCTTCGCCACGCGCAGCAGTTGGTTCAGCGTGCGGTTGAGGTCCTTCCACGCCTTGGAGCGCTCGAAGGAGCGAGAGATCGACTGCAGGATCTTGGGCTTCTGGCAGTTGCGCTTGAGCGCCTGGCGATACTCGACCAGGGCCGCCGCGGGATCGTTCGCCTGGTCCTCGAGCGCCTTGCCCGCGAGGAAGTGGTAAACGGCGGCCTGGTCGTCTTCGGACTTCTGCGCCAAGACGCGGTACGACGCCACCAAGGGTTGCACGCGCTTGGTCTGCTTCGCCAGCCGCTCGATCGCCTCGAGGGGCCGCCGGCTGCCTGGGAAGACGGTCAGCGCCGCGACGTAGGCGTCGAGGGCCGCGGCGGGGTCCTTCTCGAGCACCAGCTCCGCGTGCTCCACGTGGAGCTGCGCCTTGCGGCGGGGGTCCTTGGCCACCTCGAGCTCGAGCTGCAAGACCTCGAGCAAGCCACGGGTGTCCTTGCGCTTGGTGTGCAGCGCTCGCAGCGCGCCGATCGCGGGGAGGAAGCTCCGCCGCACCTCGAACGCCGACATGAACAGGTCCCGCGCCCGACCCGAGTCGTCGAGCTGGTCGGTGGCGATCTCGCCGGCCTTGAACAGCAGCCGCTCACGCCCTTGGGGCGACTCGAGCACCGCCGTCCGCGCCTCGTAGAGCTCGACCAGGGCGCTCCACGCCTGCTCTGCGCGCAGCTCCTTCTCGCGCTCCTGGAAGCGCGCTGCGTTGCGCACGACCGCGTCGTTCGTGCTCGCTCGTTCGGGTGGATTCACGCTCGAGACATCCGCCGGGCAAAGGGCATAAACCCTAGTGTTTACGGGCTCTGGCCACGCTAGCACCTGCCCCCGATCGCGGCAACACGACCCGGTCCCGCGCCCGGGTCACTTCCTCGCGGCGGGGCGCGCTCAGAGGGCCTGTGGGTCGTGGATCGACCCCAGGCGCATGAGGTTGATCCCGTTGATCAGGGCGTGGGCCACGATCGGAGGCAGCAGCGACCCCGACACCACGGCCAGCACCCCCAGAGCGACCCCGATCACCAACGCGAAGGCCGTCCAGGGCCAGAGCTCGCGTACCAGGGGAGGGTGCGCCAGGGCGAAGCCCGCGCTCGTGAGCGCGACCCCCAGGGCCACGGCGACCGCGCCGCCCCCGCCGGCCTGGATCAACCACGGCTGCACGAACCCGCGAAAGAACGCCTCCTCGCCCACGCTCGAGTAGAGCGCCACCACGAGCGCAGTGCTGGCGTCGATCCGCGGCCCCAGGACGTCCGGGGCGGTGAGCAAGCGCTTGAGGAACAAGGCCATGTCGCGGTACCAGGCGACCCGCTCCAGGCGAACGCCCAGCGCGCACACGACGAGGGCGAACGCGACCGCGGCGGCGAGCGTCGGCACGGGGGGCTCGGGGGCACGAAACAGGGACGGCGCCTGGGCCCAGCGGGCCCCCAGGCTGGCGAGCACGATCATCACCGCGTAGCCGATCAGCAATCGCTTCACGTCCCAAAGCTTACGGGCAACTCCCCCCGCCCGCCTGCCTTTCGGGACGTCGCGACCCACCAATCCTGGGTGACGGAGCGTATCTGAAACACATTCAAAGACATAAGTCATTTGCAGTGCGCACCATGGGTGGCATGAGATCTGCGACTCGACTGCCGTGAAGCCATCCAAACTACTTTGGCTCCTTGGGTTGAGTGCGCTGAGCGCCGCGCTGGGCGCGCCCCCCGCCGCCGGCCCCGCCGGCCGCTACCGACTCCCCTCCGGCAGCAGCGCCCTCGTCTACCCCGGCTCCCAGGGCCCGACCCTGCACCTCCTCTCCCCGAAGGGCGAGCAGCGCGTCGCCTGGACGCGCAGCGGCGCGGCGTGGCAAGCCACCCTCCTCGGCGGCGAGCAGCTCGAGTTCCGCCCCGACGGCGCCAGCCTCCTGGTCCGGGTGCGGCCCGCGTCGGGTCCTGCGCGCAGCGAGCGCTGGAAAGCGTCGCCCGTGCGCGTGCCGGTCAGCCTCGCCGTACTCCAGGGCCAGGGCGCCTTCCCCCGCGTGAGCCCTGAGCAGGTGCGCGAGTCCGTGCGCGAGGTGGCCGCTCAACTCCAGGCCGTCTACGGCCCGATCGGCCTCAGCTTCGTGCTCGCCCCCCCCACCCCGATCGCGGCGGCCCGGGTCGACCTCGACGGAGACGGCCGACTGACCAAGGAGGAGGTGCGCGGGCTGCGCGACCACCTCGAGCGAATCGGGCTCAAGCAGCCCGGACGCGTGGTGCTCGCCCTGACCCCGGCCCCGATCGTCGGGAGCGGCTGCCGCGGCTGGACCCTCGGCGACAGCGTGGCCACCCCGCACACCCTCACCGACCTCAACGACAACTTCTCGATCGTCAACATGCGCTTCGTGAAGGGACACCACACCGTCCCCCACGAGATCGGCCACCAGTTCGGCCTCGACGACCTCGGGCGCGAGAACCGCCGCCGCCTCGACCTCCCCCAGCGCACCGACCACCTGATGGACTCGGGCGGCGAGGGGGTCTTCCTCGACCCCCAGACCTTGCTGCACATGCACCAGGTCACGACCCACCCCGACCTGGGCCTCGCGGGTCGCCGCACGGCGATCGTGGCCCCACCGGCTCCCCGCGAGGCAGCGGCTCCCGCCCAGGGCCTCGGCGCCCCGCCCTCCCTCACCCTCCGCCGCTAGCCCGCAAACTCGCCACTTCGTGGTGAGCTTTCCGGGCTAGACGCCAGGGGGCCGCTCGCTGCCGAAGGGCAGGTTCGGGTCGCGGCCGCGGTAGTTGATCTTGATCGGGCCGAGCTTCTTCGCGCGCGCGACGTGGGTGCAACGGCCGAGGCCGTGCGACACGAGCACGCGCGCCTGGCGGGTCTCGCTGAGCTTGCCCCCCTGATCGAGGGTCGCGTGCACCCGGAGCACGTGCCACGCGCCGAAGGACGGGTGCCGCGGCAGCTCGGGCAGCGGGTTCTGGGTGAAGTCGCAGGTGAAGCGGAAGGTCGTGACCCCCGGCTCGACCAGCTGCTGCTTCGCCTCCTCCTTGCTCCAACCCAGCACGCGCTGGAGCCAGCTGCGCGAGGCGCCGCCGCGCAGCACCGCCTCGCGCAGACTCACGACGGCGTCTTGCTTGGACTCGTCCTGCACCAGCGTGGCCACGGTCAGGCGCAGCCCCTGCCCGATCACCTCCCGCGGAGCGTGGACCGTGAGCTTCCCCGTGAGCGGGGTCCCGCAGCGCAGCGTGCCCGGCACGCTGAGCTCGAGCCGGGGCTTGCGCCGCCAGCCCGTGGAGGCGGCCTCGCGGAACGAGGCGTTGACCCGCAGGAACATGGGGGCCACGGCCTCGCGGGTCTCGGCCAGCGGGCGAAACGGCGAGAACGACCCCGCCTCGAGGTCGCGCACGACCTCGCTCACGTGGAGCGCCTGGCCGCAGGCGAAGATCGTGCAGCGGCCGTGCTCCTCCCAACACGCGAGGTGGTGGCGGGTGAGGCAGCTCTTGCAGCTCACCACCGGCTCGCGGTCGAGCTCCTCCCCGTCCGCGTCCGCGAGGTCAGCCAGGCAATAGGGGCAGCGGTCGTTGCTCACTGGCCCCTGGGTCCCGACGTCGAAGGAAGCATCAGGCCAGCGTAACGCATGCAGTAAGCTGTGGGCATGACCGCGACCCGCCGCAAACGCCTCCTGCTCGGGGGCCTCGTCCTCTCCCTCGGCGCAGCCGCGCTGTTCGGAGTCCTCATGCTGTTCGAAGGCTCGCTGATCTTCTTCCCCAGCCCCTTCCCGACCGCCGGCTGGCCGCCTCAGGAGCCCGGGGTCACCCTGCGCGAGCTGACCCTGACCGCGGAGGACGGACAGAGCCTGCACGCGGTCTACGGCAGCGCGCCCGAGGCCGACCCGACCCGCCCCGTGCTCCTGTTTTGCCACGGCAACGCAGGCAACCTCGCCGACCGCTACTTCATGCTGCGCGAGCTGGTCCCCTTCGCCGACGTGCTGCTCTTCGACTACCGCGGCTACGGCAAGAACACGGGCTCGCCCAGCGAGTCGGGGCTCTACGCCGACGCTCAGGCCGCCTGGAGCTGGCTGACCACCGAGCAGGGGGTGGCGCCCAGCCGGATCGTGCTCCTCGGGCGCTCGCTGGGCGGCGGCCCCGCCGCCGAGCTCGCGACCCGGGTCCCCGCGGCGGGGCTGATCCTCGACTCGACCTTCACCTCGATCCCGGCCATGGCCAAGCGGCTCTCGCCGTGGATCCCGGGCTTCCTCGTGCGCACCAAGTTCGACACCCTGAGCAAGCTGCCCCGGATCACCTGCCCCGTGCTCGTGATCCACAGCAAGGCCGACGAGGTGATCCCCTTCGCCATGGGCAAAGCGCTCTACGAGACGGCGAGCGAGCCCAAGACCTGGCTCGAGCTCGAGGGCGCGGGCCACAACGAGACCCTGCACGTCGGCGGACAGCGCTACCTCGCCGCGCTGCGCGACTTCAGCCGCGCCTGCGCTCCCGCGCCCGCGAAGTAGGCGCCTCAGGCGTGGGCGGGCTCGCCCTCGCCGATCACCACCCGCGCGTCGATCGCGACCAGTCCGCGGCGGGTGATCACCAGCGGGTTCACGTCGAGCTCGCGGATCTCGGGGTAGGCCTCGACCAGCGCGGACACGCGGAGCAAGACCTCGGCCAGCTCGTCGCGGTTCAGCACGGGCTGATTCCGCGCGCCGTCGAACAGCGCCTGGGCACGGACCTCGTCGATCACGTCGAGGGCGTCGCGGCGGGTCAGCGGCAGCAGGCGGAACGCGACGTCCTTGTAAACCTCGACGAAGATCCCGCCCATGCCGACCATGAGCAGCGGCCCGAAGCTCGGGTCGCGGGACATGCCCACGATCACCTCGGTGCCCTTGATCTGCTCTTCGATCGTGAAGCCCGTGATCCGCGCCTCGGGGTCGTGCTCGGCCACGCGCTGACGGATCTTCGCGCACGCGGCGCGCACCCCGTCGGCGTCGATCACGTCGAGGACCACCCCACCCACGTCGGACTTGTGGACCACGTCGGGGCTGATCAGCTTCACGACCACCGGGAAGCCCATTTCGGCCGCGACCTTGGCGGCCTCGTTGGCGTCCGTGGCGGTCCCCGAGTAGTTGTAGGGCAGCCCGCAGGCGGCGAGCACCTCGCGCGCCAGCGCGAGGTCGAGGTTGGTCTGCCCCGCGGCGCGTGCGGCGTCCAGGTGCGCGCGCGCGGCGCCGAGGTTCGGCGCGGGGAGGTCCAAGCTCGGGGGCGGCGCGGGGGTGCGGCGGAGCCAACGCCCGCGGCGCACCGAGCCGTCGATCGCGGCCACCGCGAGCTCGGGCAAGGAGATCTCGGGGACGCCGCGCTCGTCGAGGTAGGCGCCGACCGGGGTCCCGTCGAGCCCAATGAAGCTCGCCACCAGAGGCTTCGTCCCGCCCAGGCGCTCGTGGACCTCGGCGATCGCGGCCGCCGTCTCGAGCGGATCGGTCATGGCCTGCTCGGTCATGATCAGCACGATCGCGTCGACCTCGGGCGCCTCGAACAGGATCTCGAGCGCGCGCCCGTAGCGCTCGCTGTCGGCGTCGCCGATCACGTCGACGGGGTTGCCGTGCGACCACACCGAGGGCAGCACCGCGTCGAGTCGCTCCCGGGTCGCCGGCGCGAGCTCGGCGAGGGTCAGTCCGCGGCGGGTGGCCGCGTCGGCGGCAAGCACGCCGGGCCCGCCGGCGTTGGTCAAGATCGCGACCCGCTCACCGGGGGCCGGGGGCTGGTAGGCCAGCGCGCGGGCCCAGGCGAGGAACTCGCCGACCGTGGTCGCCTCGAGCACCCCGGTCTGCGCGAAGGCCGCGCGGTAGGCGGCCACGGAGCCGGCCAGGGATCCGGTGTGGCTGCTCGCGGCCTGAGCGCCCGCGGCGGTCGTCCCGCCCTTGATCGCCACGATCGGCTTGCTGGGAGAGATCGCGAGCGCGGCCGAAATGAACCCCGCGGGGTCGGTCAGCGCCTCCATGTAGATCGCCAGGCAGCCGGTCTCGTCGTCGTCGGCGAGCCAACGCAGCACGTCTTCGTCTTCGACGTCGGCCTTCGCGCCGAGGGAGACCGCGGCCGAGAGCCCGAAGCGCTCGCGCTCACAACAGCTGATCAGCCCCGTGACCAGGGCCCCCGACTGGCTCAAGAGGCCGATCCTGCCCGGCGCGGGAGAGGCCGCGGCGAAGCTCGCGTTGAGCTGCAGGCTCGGGCGGATCACCCCCAGGCAGTTGGGTCCGATCAGGCGCACCCCGAGCTCGGCGGCCTGGCGGGCGAGCGCGTCCTGCAGCGCCTTGCCCTCGGCGCCGAGCTCGGCGAAGCCGGCGGAGATCACGATCATGGCCCGCGTGCCGAGCCCCGCGGCTTCGGTCAGGGTGCCGGGTATGAACTGCGGCGGGATCGCGACAACGACCAGGTCGGGCGCGGCGGGGAGCGCCGTGAGCGAGGCGTAGAGCGGCTCGCCGAGCAGCTCCCCGCCCTTGGGGTTGACCCCCCACACCTCACCGTGAAAGCCGCGGTCGCGGTCGTCGCTGTGCTTGCCGCCGAAGAGCAGGTTGCGGAACACCGCGTAGCCGACCGAGCTCGCGCGGGTGGACGCGCCGACCACGGCGACGGACTCGGGGGCGAAGAACGGATCGAGGCTGCGGGGGTTGCTCATGCCCGGGAGTCTGCGGGAGGGAGGCCCGCTGTGCAACTCGCGGCGCCCGAGCGAGCCCGGACGTTCGCGCAGGGTTCGCTTAGGCTGAGCGCATGGACCGCGATCCCCCGGCCCCGCTCGACGCCTCCCCCGAACCGCCCACGGCCGAGCGCGAGCGCTCTACGGCGGGCGATCCTGGGCTCGAGGACATGCAACCGGCGTCCACCCCCGACCCTCGCGCGCCCGCGAGCCCGCCCCAGCCTTCGTCACCCTCGAGCGCACTGCGGCGGGCGATCCTGCGCGGCCTCTTGGCAGGGCTTGCGGGCGCGGGGACCTGCGCGCTGCTGGGGTATGCGTTCGAGGTGGTCCTGGGAGTGGGCTACCTGGCGCTGCAGGGGTTCTTTGGGGGCGGCGTCCTCGGGGCGGTGGGCCTGCTCGAGAGCGTTGGCTGGGGGGCCGCGGGCTCACCGCCGCCGCGGCGCTTGCTCGCGTTCAGCGCTGCGGTGTGGGCGCTGACGACGGTGCTCGGCTACGGAGCGCTGCTGCAGTCCGTCTACCTCAGCGAGGTCCTGGCCGGCCGCGGCAACGCCTCGGCCTCGCGGGCCGTCGAGAACGAGCTGCTCTACACCCTCAACGACCCGGCCCCCCTGGTCGCGGTGCTGCTGCTCGTCGGGCTCGCGTTCGCGCTCACGAGCCTGAGCCGCGGCTGCGAGCTGCGCGTCCCCGAGGCCGCGGCGCTCTGCTCTCTGGGCGCGCTGCCTCCGGCGATCGCGGTCTTGTTCGGCACGCCTCTGTGCACGGAGTTGATCGATCCGCGCTTCGTGTTCGGCGCCGTCGCGGCCGGGACCGCGCTGCTCCCCGCAGCGAATTGGCTGGGCGACGCCGTCGAGCGACGAGTGTTTGGCGTCGCGCCCCCCGCCTCCGAGCGCCGGCGGCCGCTGGCCTGGACGGTCGCGGCCGCGTGCCTGACGCTGGGCTCCCTCGGGGGCTACGCGCTGGCGCGCGGCCTCGCCACGGCTCGCGAGCGCTACGAAGCCGAGTACTACGCGCTGCTCGGAGAGGCGCAGCATGCTCGGTATACGAACGACCACGCCACCGTGTATCGCGCATGCCAATCCATGCGAGCGCTCTCGCTGGGGGTCCTCGACGCGCGCGAGGTGCGTGACCTGTGGCTCGAGGCGGCCTGGTGGACGGGTCGACCCGGCCCCTCCGAGCTGAGCCGGGACGAGCGAGAGCGCTTGGCCCTGTGGAGCACGGACCCACACACTCGGGCGGTCCGCGGAGACCTTCGTCTGCGGCGCGGCGACCTGGAGGGGGCCTGGGAGGACTTCAGCGCAGCCGCAAAGGCCGCGGATTTCGGACCCGACCCCTGGGTGCACCTCGGCCTGGCTGAGGTCCTGGTCGCGCGCGGCGAGCTCGCAGGCGCGGAGGCCGAGTTGACCCTGGCAGAGCAGGCCGGCGCCGAGCCCCAGGCGCTCGCGAGGGTGCGGCGGCTGCTCGCCCGCTGAGCGTTCGGCGCGGCCTCAGCGCACGCCGTGGCTCCGCCGCGAAGCTGCGCGACGGACCGCGGTCCGCTAGCTTGACCCCATGTCGACTCCGACCCCGTCGTCGGGCCCAACCGGCGCGTCAGACCTCAGCGAACCAGGCGCGTCTGCCAGCGACGAGCGCGGCCTGCAGGCGAGCGCAGTGCGCCGCTCGCTCCTCCGCGCACTGCTCTCGGGCGTGGCGGGCTCCATGGTCTGCGCCGGGATCGGGTGCGCCATGGGCTTCGATTGGCGCAGCGTGGGGAACGTCGCGTTCCAAGGGTTCCTGGGGGGCGCGGTGCTGGGCGCGGTCGCCCTGTTCGAGAGCGTGGCCTGGCCCCGGGGGACGCCGACGCGGCGGCGCCTCCTCGCCACCTGCGCGGCGGTGTGGGTCCTGGCGAGCTTGCTCTGCCTGGCGGCGCTGGTCGAGTCGCTCTACGCCCGCGGGTTCCTCGAGAGCTTCGACTCCGACGCTGCCCGCGAGCGAACGGCAAGGGTCTTGCACCAGATCCACTCCGAGCCGAGGCTCTTCGCCGGTGTGTTCGCCGCGCTTGGGCTCCCCTTCGCCCTCGGCGCCCTCGCCCGCGGCTGCGCGCTGCGCGTGCCCGAACAGATCGTGGTCTCGGCGCTGGGAGCGATCCCCCCGGGCGCCGCGTTGCTCCTGGGCACGAGGCTCGCGCCGCCCACCGACTCTCGCTTCTGCTTCGCGATCGTCGTCGCGGCGACGGTCCTGCTCCCCCTCGCCGCCTGGCTCGGTGACCTCGTCGAGCAACGCAGCTGGGGTAGCGCCGCGCCTCGGCGAGAGCGACAGCGTCTCCTGGCCTGGTCCACGGCCCTGTCCCTGCTCATGCTGGGGGCGCCGGCGGCCTATGGCTTCGGCGCCACGGCGGTGCGCGCGCGCGAGGAGAAGCGGGTGGCGCTCCAGACCCTGACGACCCAGGTCCGCGAGCTCGTGGCCTTCGGCCACTACGCGCGCGCCGTCGCGCTCTGCGTCGAAGCCCAGGCGAACGACGCCTTGGACAGCGACGCGTGGCAGCTCGGCTGGTCGTGGGCCGAGGCGAGCTGGTACACAGGCGAGCCTCCCCCGCCAAGCTGGCTCTGCGACGCGGCGGACAGCTACCGCATTTTCGACGGCGACGCGTTCATGCGCGAAGGCCGTGTCCGCATTCGGCTCGAGGAGGGCGATTTCCAGGGCGCCCTCGCCGACTGCGAGTACCTCGAGGCGGTCGGCTTTCCGCCGGAGCTGCTCGGGCCGCGCGCCTCGGCGCACCTCGCGTTGGGTCAGGTCGAGGCAGCTGAGGCAGACCTCCGAGCGGCCGAGCGGGTTGAGCTCTCAGAAGACCTCGAGGCCGAGGTCGCCGAGGTCCGCGCGCGCCTGGAGGCCGCGCGGCGCGCCGAGTAGTCAGCGCTCCTGTGCGCCGCGCTTCTTGCGCCACACCCCGAGGATCTTGGTCGCGCGCGGCGCCTTCTTGCCCTTGGGGTGCTTGGCCAGGTAGAGCTCGAGGTCGGCGATCCCGCCGTCGAAGTCTTCGTCGCGCCCGCGGGCCCAGCCGCGCACGAAGAGCGCCTCGCTGAGCTCGGGGTCGAGGCCCAGAGCCAGCGTCGCGCAGGCCACGGCCTCGGCGTCGTCGCCCCCCTGCAGGCGGGCCTCGGCGCGCTCGAGCCAGCGCTTGGCCTCCTTGGGGTCGCGCCCTTCGCGGGTCATGAACCCGCGCACGCGCTCGTCGTCGAGCACGATCTTGCGCATGAGCTGCTGCGCGTCCTCGAACAGCGCGTGGCCCTGCGCGGCCTCGGCCGTGAGCTTGGTCCCGAGGAAGGCCTGCTCGCTCCACTCGATCGCGTCTGCGTCGACGGGCTCGAAGCGCGGGCGCCCCTTCTCGGCGAAGCACAGCGCGCCGAAGGCGAAGCGCTCCTCGGCGCCCTCGAGGGCGAGCTGGCCGCTGCCTGGCCCCGGCTGCTCGGGCGGCTTCTCCCCGGGCTGCCGCGGCGCCGGACGCTCGGGGCCGCCCTCCCAGCCGCCGATCGAGACGAGGAGCTGGGCCCCGCGCTCGGCGTGGCCGATCGTCCAGCGCGAGCAGTAGACCGCGTAGGGTTCGCCGTCGAGCTTGGCGAAGCCCCACGCGGTGCGCGTGATCTCCTGGTCGCCGTGGTCGACGTAGCGGTGCGGTTCGATCTCGAGCACGCCGCGCATGGCACCTCCCTCTCCGGGATCTTCGGTCGTGACGCGCGTTTGCGCGAGGGTGTGTTGCTCCCGCACCCTCGCTCGCGCACACTCGAGTGAGGAGTGCGGGTGGCCGACTGGAGTCTCGCGGGTCTCGAGTTCTGGGGGTGGGCGGGCGTCCTGCTCACCGCGCTGAACTACGTGATCGTGGCGCTCCTCGTCCCGCGGATCCTGATGCAGTCGCGCGATCCGCGCGGCGCCCTGGCCTGGATCTTCTTCGTGCTCCTCGTGCCCCCCATGGGCCTGTTTGGGTTCTGGGTCGTGGGCCCGGGGAAGCTGCAGCTGCGCCGGCGCCTGCTCCGCCGCCCGCGGCCGGGCGTGAGCCCTCAGCTCCAGTCACGGATCGTGCGTGGCTCGGGAGAGCCCCCCCCTTTGAGCGGGCGCCTGCTCGCGCTCAGCCGCGGGGTCGGCCCCCCCGGCCCGACCGCGTGCAACGAGGTCCGCTTCTGCAACGACGGCCCCGAGACCTTCGCGATCTGGGAGCGCGCGATCGACGCGGCCACGCACCACGTGCACTTCGAGGTCTATATCTTCAAGCGCGACGAGACCGGGGTCCGCGTGCGCGACGCCCTGATCCGCGCCCTCGGGCGAGGGGTGCGGGTGCGCCTGCTGCTCGACGACGTCGGCTCGCGGGCCGCCAGCCCGCGCTTCCTCGCGCCTTTGGTGGCGGCCGGGGGCGAGGTCGCGCGCTTCCTCCCGCTGAACCTGTTCAGCCGCCAGCTCTCGATCAACCACCGCAACCACCGCAAGATCTTGATCGTCGACGGGCGGGTCGGCTTCGTCGGCGGGTACAACGTGGGCGACGAGTACGCGGGCAAGGGCCAGCCCTGGCGCGACTCCATGGTCGAGGTCAAAGGTCCCCTCGTGCACTCCATGCAAGAGGTGTTCTGCCGCGACTGGTATCAAGCCACCGGGCTCGAGACCGACGACCCCGGGTTCTTCCCCGAGCCCGAGCGCTGCGGCGGCGTGTGGGGTCAGCTCCTCACCTCGGGGCCGGGCGACCGCTACTGGTCGCCGATCTACGTGTTGATGGTCAACGCGATCAACGACGCGTCGGAGCGGGTGTGGTTGGAGACGCCGTACTTCGTCCCCGACGACACCTTCTTGCTGGCCCTCGTGGGGGCGGCCCTGCGCGGGGTCGACGTGCGCGTGGTCGTGCCCCAGAGCCCCGACCACTCCGTCGTCGCCTGGGCGGCGCGCTCGTATTACAGCGAGCTCCTCGCCGCCGGCGTCAAGATCTACGAGCTCCCCGAGGTCATGCTGCACGCCAAGACCATGACGATCGACGGCAACTTCGCGACCGTGGGCTCGACGAACCTCGACCAGCGCAGCTTCCGCCTGAACTTCGAGGTCAACGGCTTCTTCTACGGCCCGCAGGTCGCGCAAGAGGTCGAGGCCGCGATGAAGGTCACCCAGGGCGAAGCCAAGCGCGTCGAGAAGGGCCTGTTCCACAAGCGCCGCTGGCTGCAGCGCATGCTCGAGGCCTTCGCTCGGATCTTCGCCCCGCTGCTCTGAGCGCCGGGAGCCCAGGAGGCTTCACTTCGCGCGGCCCGCGAGCTAAGGTCGCTCGGCATGAAGGCTGACCTGCTGCTCACCGACATTGGCCAACTCGTGACCCTCCAGGGCCTCGCCGAGGCGGGCCCCCAGCGGGGGCCCCTCGACGACCTGCCCACGATCGCAGACGCCGCCGTGGCCATGGCCGACGGCCTGATCGTGGCCTGCGGCCCGCGGGCCGAGGTCGAGGCGCAGGTCGAGGCGCGCCTGACGCGCTCCGCCGGCGGGCGGGTGGTGCTCCCCGGGTTCGTCGACCCGCACACCCACCTGCCCTGGGCGGGGAGCCGCGAGGGAGAGTTCGCCAAGCGCCTGGCGGGCATGAGCTACGCCGAGATCGCCCAGGCTGGCGGGGGGATCCGCGCGACCATGCGCGCGACGCGCGCGGCGAGCCTCGACGCGCTGCTCGCCGCGGCGCGCCCGCGGCTGCGGCGCATGCTCAGCCACGGGACGACCACGGCCGAGGCCAAGAGCGGCTACGGGCTCGAGCTCGAGGCCGAGCGCCGCCAGCTCGAGGCGATCGCCCAGCTCGACCGCGAGCAGCCGATCGACCTGGTGGCGACCAACCTCGCCGCCCACGAGATCCCCGACGAGTACCGTCAGGATCGTGAGGCCTGGATCACCAAGCTCACCGACGAGCTGCTCCCGGGGCTCAAGCCCCTGGCCGAGTTCTGCGACGTGTTCTGCGAGGACCACGTGTTCACCGTCGAGGAGTCGCGGCGGATCCTCGGGCGCGCCAGGGAGCTGGGCTACAAGCTCAAGCTCCACGCCGACGAGCTGGTGCCCACGGGCGGCGCCGAGCTGGCCGTCGAGCTGGGCGCGGTCTCCGCCGACCACCTCGCCAAGACCGGCCCCGCGGGGATCGCCGCGCTGGCCGCCAGCGACACGGTGGCGGTGCTCCTCCCGGGGACTTCGTTCTACCTGGGCGCCAAGGAGCACGCCCCCGCGCGGGCCATGCTCGAGGCGGGGGTCGCGATCGCGCTGGCCACCGACGCCAACCCGGGGTCGTGCCTCACCGAGAGCATGCCCATGATCTTGACCCTGGCCTGCGTCAACCTGCGCATGACCCCGGCCGAGGCGATCGTGGCCGCGACGGCCAACGCGGCGTGGGCGATCGACCGCCGCGACCGCGGCGTGCTCGCCCCGGGCAAGCTCGCCGACCTCGTGGTGTGGGACGCCCCGAGCTGGCGCTACCTGCCCACCCACTTCGGGGTCAGCCTCGTCGACACGGTCGTCAAGCGCGGCGCGGTCGTCTACGATCGGAACCAATGAGCGAACAGCTGCAAGACCTGGTCACCCAGATCGAGACGCGGACCCGGCAGATCTACGAGGAGCACCTGGCGCCGATCGCCACGCGCTTCGAGTTCGAGGGGCCGCCCCCGCACAGCGAGACCTCCGCCCCCCCGATGGTGCTCTTCCTCGGCAACCACAGCGCGGGCAAGTCGTCGTTCATCAACCACCTCGTAGGCGAACAGATCCAGCGCACGGGGATCGCCCCGATCGACGACGGCTTCACCGTGATCACCCACGGCGAGGTGGCCGAGGTCAAGGACGGCATGTCCGTCGTGACCAACCCCAAGCTCGCGTGGAACGACCTCGAGCGCTTCGGGCCGCAGCTCGTGAGCCACCTGAAGATGGTCGTGCACCCGAACCCCGGGCTGCACGGGATCGCGCTGATCGACTCGCCGGGCATGATCGACGCGGCCGACGGCAAGGTCGACCGCGGCTACAACTTCCCCGAGGTCGTGCGCTGGTTCGCCGAGCGCGCCGACGTGATCCTGTTCCTGTTCGACCCCGACAAGCCAGGGACCACCGGCGAGACCTTGAAGATCCTCACCGAGTCGCTCATGGGCCTCGACCACAAGCTGCTCTTGATCTTCAACAAGGTCGACCGCTTCGAGAGCATGCGCGACTACGCCCGGGCCTACGGCGCCCTGTGCTGGAACCTCTCCAAGGCGATCCCGCGCAAGGACCTCCCGCACATCTTCAACACCTACCTCCCCGACCAGGGCGCCTCTCCCCAGAGCGGGGTCCCGACCGGCGACTTCGACAAGCAGACCGAGGAGGTCCGCCGCGAGGTCTCGCGCGCGCCCTTCCGTCGGGTCGACAACGTGATCAGCCGGCTCTACCAGCACGCGCGTCGCATGCGGGTTCACGTGCGGGTCCTCGACCACCGCGCGCGCGAGCGCTTCTGGCTGCTCCTGCGCTACGGGGTGCTCGGCGGCGCCGTCGCTCTGCTGGGCGTGGTCGGGCTCTACCTGGTGTGGTCCTACGCCTCCCAGGACCACTTCGGCTCCGCGCTCCTGGGGGTCCTGGCCGTGATCCTGGTCGGCGCCTGCGCGGTGACCGCGCTCTTTCTCTGGGACCGCCGCCGGCTCAACGCCCTCAGCCTGGACCAGCTCTTCGAGAGCACCTTCGCGCGCGAGCTGACCCTCGGCGACAACGCCGAAGACCTGCGCGCCGTGTGGGCCAGCGTCCGCGAGCGGGTTCGCCGCGCGCTCGAGACCGGCAAGCGCTTCCCCCGCGCCCGCCGCGCGGAGTTCAAGCGCCTGGAGAAGGTGATCACCAAGTCGATCCCCGCGCTGCGCCTCAAGGCGGCCGAGTCGACCAAGGTCGCCGAGACGCAGTTCGTGACCGGCGATCACGACGCGTAGGTCTCGACCTTTGTCCTAGCCCCGGCGGCGCTTGGCGCGGCTGGCGGGGAGCACGGCGCGGACGAGCTCGCGCGGGTCGGCGCCCGTGGCTGCGCAGTAGGCCTCGAGCGCGCGCCAACGGGCGGCGACGCCGAGGGGCGGCTCCGCCCGCTGGCCGTAGGCGTCGAGGGACGCGAGGTTCCGCACGCGGAGGTCGAGGTCGCTCGGGGTCGAGACCACGTCGTCGAGGTCGACGAGCACGGGGACGTCGAGCACGGTGACGATCAGGTTCGCGGGCTTGAGGTCGCGGGCGCTGAGCCCCGCGGTGTGCAGGCGGGCCGCGAAGGTCGCGGCGGCGCGCGCCAGGCCGCGTTGACGGCCACGGTCGGGGGTCGACCAGGCGACGTGGAGGGTGGGCCCAGGCACGTGCTCCCACACCGTGAGCAAGCGGCCCGGCTCGCGGATCGCGTCGAGCAAGCCCGGCGCCTCGAAGCCCGCGGCGATCAGCGCCTGGTGGCCCGCGGCGCTGCGCTGGGCCCGGGTCCGCCGCGCCACGGCGCGCAGCCAGCCCCCGAGGCCGCGCAGGGGCTCCTGCTTGACCACGGCCCAGCCCTCGGCGTCGAGGCGTACCCGGGTCACGCGCCGCGCGCCGTCTTGCTTGAGCACCGCGTCGCCGGTGGCCTTGTCGTGGCGCTCGAGGAGCAGCCGCCGACGCACGGCCTGGGCCTCGCGGTCGGCCGCCTTACCCAGCGGTCTCGCCCCGCCGACCGTAGGTCACGGGCGCGCCGCTGCCCGGGGTCTGACCCTGCACGTGGATCAACTCCCAGAGCTTGGCGTAGCGCAAGAACACGTAGATCGCCCCGAGCATGGCCACGATCAGGCCGCGCCAGCCGTCGAGGAAGCCCCGCTGGAGCACGAACATCTTCGTGAACTTCCAAGGCGGGTTGAACAGCACCTGGAGCGTGACGCCGCGCTGCCCACGGCTGAGCTTCTCCTTGGCGGCGATCGTGGAGAAGTAGTCGATCGTGCGCAGGTGGTCGGCGATCCCGTCGTAGGAGAGATGCTGGAGGTCGCCCGGGAGGCGCCCCTCGACGCAGCCTGCGTCGAGGCCCACGTGGTCGTGCGGGTTGACCCCGCCCCAGCGCCCCTTGGCGCGCTTGAACAGGCGCAGCTTGCGGTCGGGATACCAGCCCCCGTGGCGGATCCAGCGCCCGAGGTAGACGTTGCGCCGGTTGAGCCCGTAGCCGTCGGCGCGCGGCCCCTCGGCGAACTCGCGCTCGATCGCCTCGCGCAGCTCGGGCAGCACGCGCTCGTCGGCGTCGATACACAGCACCCAGTCGTGGGTCGCCTGTTCGATCGCGAAGTTCTTCTGCTCGATGTGCCCGGGCCAGTCGCGTTCGATCACCTTGGCGCCGCGCTGCACGGCGATCTCGCGCGTGCGATCGGTGGAGTGCGAGTCGACGACGATCACCTCCGCGCAGAAGGCTACGCTGTCGAGGCACTCGGCGAGCTTGGTCTCTTCGTTGAAGGCGATCACGCAGGCGCTTATCGGGAGCACGTCGGCTCCTCGCGTGCGCGCGCGGCAGGGCGCCCTTCGGCCACCGCCCGGTAGACCTCCCACAGCCGCGCCGCGCTCCGGGACCAGGTGAACCCCTCCGCGCGCAGCCGCCCCGCGGCGATCCGCGCCGCGCGGGCCGGGCCGTCGGCCACGGCCTGGCGCAGAGCCTCGGCGAGCTCCTCCACGTCGTCGGCGTCGGCGTGCCAGCAAGCGCCTCCGGCGACCTCGCGCACCGAGGGGTCGCGGCTGGCGACGACGGGGACCCCGTGCGCGAAGGCCTCGAGCACCGGGAGCCCGAAGCCCTCGTAGCGGGTCGGAAACAGGAGCGCCCGCGCCTCGCTCATGAGCGCCTCGACCTCCGCCCCAGGGAGGTAGGGCAAGCGCAGCACCCGCTCGCCGAGGGCGACCCGGCGCGGGCTCAGCGAGAACGCGTCCGCGCCGCGGCCGTCGGGCCCGACGACCACGAGCTTGGTCCGCGGACCGAGCTGCGCGCGCTCGAAGGCGAGCAGCGCGCCGAGGGTGTTCTTGCGCGCCGAGACCTCGCCCAGGACGAGCACGAAGGGGTCGGTGCCGACCTTGCTGCGCACGGCCTGGAGCGCCTTGGGGTCCGGCGCGGCGACGGCCGCGGCGAGGGGCACGACCGCCACGCGCTCGGCGGGCACGCCGAGGGTGTGCACGACCTCGCGCTTGATCGCCTCGGTGTAGGTCACGATCGCCGTGGCGCGCTCGGCCACGGCCCGCCAATGCCCCTCACGCAACGCGAGGAAGCGCTCGGTGGCGAAGTCGGGGTTGCGCGCCGAGAAGTCGTGAACCGTGGCCACGAAGCGGGGACCCGAGAAGCGCGGCAGGCGCGCGTCGGGCCCGTGGAACACCTGCACCCGACTCGCGAGCCGCCAGCTCAGGCGCTCGTGAAACAGCCGCGCGGGCGGGGGCAGGAAGTGCGCGCGTCTCCGCCAGCGCGAGAGCCGGTAGACGACCTCGAGCTCGGCGCCACCGGGCGGCGCCGCGCGCAGCCCCGCGACCAGCTCGGCGATCGCGCGCCCGACGCCCGTAGGGCGCGCCGAGGCGGCGGCGGTGGCGTCGATCGCGACCGAGAGCGGGCTGACAGGGGAGGGGCTCACGCCGGGATCTTAGCGCGTTTGCCGAGGGCCTCCGCGGGGGAAACTCAGCGCTCGGGCCGCGGCCCGCTGCGGGTCGCTACGCCAGCCCGAGCCGTCGGACGCTCGGCCGCTCCGGGGCGTGCTCTCGGCGGGAACCCTCGCCCCTCCCCCCCCGCCCACTCCCGGCTAAGCTGGAGGCGTGAGGACCCGCGACGACGCCGAGGCCAAACCGCAGTACTGCGCCGAGTGCGCCGCTTGGCGCCCCGGTCGGATCTGCACGCTGTGCGGGATCGACCTCGAGACCGGCAAGAAGGTCACGGCCGAGGAGCTCGAGGCCAGCGACGTGGCCTGGGGCGCCCTCGACGCGCCCTCGACCAAGGCCTACTTCAAGGTCCTCGCGCGCCAGATCCTGCCGAGCTTGCCGGGCGGGGTGCTGTGCGGGCTCTTCGTGTTCCTCGGCCTCGCGTTCCACACCTCGACCTGGATCCCCGGCAACTTCGGCGACCTCCCCGGGCGACTCCTGGCCAGCTTCACGGCCACGCTGTGGCTGATCGAGCGCACCCGCGCCGCGCGCTCGCACACGCCCGACTGGGACCCGATCGAGCTCGGGGGCTCGCTGTTTCGCGCGCTGCTCGTGTTTCCCTTGCTCGCGGGGCTGAGCATGAACCCGTCGCCCTGGGCCTACTGGGTCGCCGCCGGGTGCACGCCGCTGTTCCCGCTGCTCCTCGGCGCCTACAGTTCTGAGGATCCACGGGAGCTCTCGCCGGCGAACCTGGTCGAGGCGTTCCGCGGGACGACGGGCTACCTGCGGATCACCTTGGTCAGCGCGCTGGGCATGGCCGCCGCGATCTTCGCCCTCGGCTACAAGGAGGGCGCCGTGTCGTGGCGCGCCCCCCTCGTGGCCCTCGCGATCACCGCGGTCGGGACGGTGGTCGGCCTCGCGCGCCGCGGGGCCGAGCACATTCCCGACTACAGCGACTGACGAAGCTGGGTCGCGCCTACTTCTTGTCGCCGCCGACCAGCTGGCGGTTGACCTTGCCGTCGTCGCCGTAGAACAGGAGCGCGGGGACGCCCTTGGTCGTCGAAGAGAGGATGATGCTGTGGCCTCCGTCGGCCTTCTTGAGGCTGAGGTTCGGCGAGCCGTTGCCCGCGACCCCGAGGCCGAGGCGCGTCTGCTCGGCCTCGTCGCTCATGATCAGGCCCGGCACGCCTGCGCTCGAGCAGGTGAGCCCGAGGCGCTTCTTGCCCTTGCCGTCCTGGAAGGCGAGCGAGGAGGAGGTGCCGTCTCCGCCGAGGCCGAAGGCCACGCGCACGTCGCCGTCGGGGCTGAGCATGGAGAGCGTGGGCGCGTCGCTGCCGGTCACGCTCAAGAGCAGCCGAGGCTTGCTGGCCTTGTCGTAGAACACGAGGTGCGGCGTCCCGTTGTCGCCGAGCTTGAGCTCGGCCTTGGTCTTGCCGTCCGCGCCCTGGAGCACGAAGCGCGAGCCCACGACCACGGCGCCCCCCTTGTCCTGCCCCTTGGCCGGCGTCATGAGGAACAGCCCCCCGCAGGCGAGCAGCGCGGCGAGGCAGGCCCCGCGCCAGCGTCGGGCCGCGCGGGCGTGGGTGGCCTCGAGGGCCTCGAGTCGGGCGAGCAGGGCAGCGGTGGCGGGCTGGGTCATGAGGTCTCCTTGGGAGTGCAAGGTTGGGCCGAGGTCTCGGCGAGCTGACGCAGCCAGGATCCATTGGATTCGAAGAGCGCGCTACCCCCGCCTGCGTGGCCGCGTGCCTCGTGGCGCGGTAGGCTCGCTGCCAGAGGAAGGGGACGCGCATGCGGGTGGTGTTGTTGGGAGCGGGGTTGCAGGCGCAGGCCGCGTGCTACGACCTGGTGCAGCAGGCCGACGTGACCGAGGTCACGGTCGCCGACGCCGACCTCGGCGCGGCGCAGAAGCTCGCCGCGCGCTGGGGCGACCCGCGGGTCAAGCCAGTTCAGCTCGACGCGGGCGACTACGACGCAGCGGTCGCGGTGCTGCGCGGGGCCAAGGCCGCGCTCAGCGCGGTGCCCTACCGCTTCAACGAGACCCTCGCCAAGGCCGCGGTCGCGGCGAAGTGCAGCTTCTGCGACCTCGGCGGCAACAACACGGTGGTCAACGCGGAGCTGGCGCTGCACGAGCAGGCTCAGGCCGCGGGGATCACGATCGTCCCCGACTGCGGTCTGGCGCCGGGCATGGTCGCGGTGCTCGCCGCCGACGCGGTCGCGCACCTCGACCGCTGCGACAGCCTCGAGATCCGCGTGGGCGGGATCCCCACCGAGCGCGGGGGCCTGCTCGACTACTCGCTGCTGTTCAACATTCAGGGGCTGATCAACGAGTACGTCGAGGACGCGGTCGTGCTCGAGGGCGGCGAGCCAAAGGTCGTGCCCTCCCTCGAGGACTTCGAGACCCTCGAGTTCCCCGCGCCCTTCGGGACGCTCGAGGCCTTCACGACCTCGGGCGGGACCTCGACCTTGCCCGAGACCTACCGCGGCAAGGTCCAGCGCCTGAACTACAAGACCCTGCGCTATCCGGGCCACGGCAGGGTGTTCCAAGCCATGCACAAGCTCGGGCTCTTGACCTGGGACGAGGTCGAGGTCGACGGGGTCATGGTGTCGCCGCGCGCGCTGTTCTCCAAGGTGGCCGAGCCCGTGCTTGACCGCGGCCTCGACGACGTGGCCCTGGTGCGCCTGACCGCCGCGGGCGAGCGCGGGGGAGCGCCCGTGACCCGCGTGTACCAAATGATCGAGTACGGCGCCCACGGGCTCACGGCCATGATGCGCGCCACGGCGTTCCCGGCCACGATCGTGCTCTTGATGCTCGCCCGCGGGCAGATCGAGGCCAAGGGAGCGCTGCCCCAGGAGCGCTGCGTCGACCCCGAGGCCTTCCTGCGCGAGCTCGCTGCGCGCGACCTGAAGGTCACGATCACGGAGTCGTAGCCGCGTGAAGGTCTTGGTCACTGGAGGGTCGGGGTTCCTCGGCTGCTACGTCTGCGACGCGCTCCTCGCGCGCGGGCACGGCGTGATCGGCACCTCCACCGACGGGCAGAGCCTGCCAGACGGCGTGACCCGTGCTGCGCTGCGCCTCGACGACGGCGGACGCGAAGCGGCGAAGCTCGTGGGGAGCCTGTCTCCCGACGCGGTGCTGCACCTGGCCGCCTTCAGCGACGCCGACCGCTGCGCCCAGGACCCGGCGGCGGCGCAGCGGGTCAACGCGCAGGCCACGGGGCGGATCGCGCACGCGGCGCACGCCCGCGGCGCGCACTTGATCTATGCGTCGACCGACCTCGTGTTCGACGGGCGCGAGAGCCCCTACGCCGACGACGCCCCGCTCTCGCCCCTCGGCGTCTACCCCCTGAGCAAGGCCCTCGGCGAAGCCGCGGTGCGCGCGGTGAACCCGGCCTTCCTCGTGGCGCGCCTCGCGCTGATGTACGGGTTGAAGCGCGGACGGCACGGCTCGTTCACCGATCACTTCGTCGAGCGGCTGCGCGCTGGGGAGCCGGTGAAGCTCTTCGTCGACCAGTGGCGCACCCCGGTCGAGGTCGGCGACGCGGCCCAGCTCCTGGTCGAGCTCCTCGAGCAGCGCACCCCGGGGGTGCTCAACGTCGCGGGGCCAGAGCGCGTCGATCGCCACGAGCTCGGCCTGGCCCTGGCGGAGGCCTTGGACCTCGACACCTCGCTCTGCCACCCAGGGCGCGTCGCGGACGCGGGCCTCGCGCCGCGCCCGGCCGACGTCGCCCTGGACGTGCGTCGCCTGACCGCGCTCCTCGGCCGTTCGCCGCTGGGGGTGGCCGAGGGCTGCGCGCGCGTCGCGGCGCGGCACACCGCCGGGTGACCCCCGACCTCCCCTCCCGACTCGCGTCGGCCTGGTCCCTCGCCCGCCAAGCCCTCACCCGCACCCGGGTGGCGAAAGCCCTGCGCGGGCTCCCGGCGGGCCAACGCGGCTTGCTCGTCGACGCGGCCGGGTCCGAGGGCGCCGCGCTCGAGACGCTCACGGCGCACGCCGCCGAGGCCCTCGTCGCCGAGGCCTTCCTCCGCGCCCACGGAGGCGAGGCTTGGTGCGCGGCGACCCGCGACGACCCCGCGGCGCGGGTGTGGGGAGCCGTGTCCGGCGTCGCGCGGCTTGGGCGCGAGCTGCAGGCGGCCGTCGCCGACCTCCCGCTGCCCCCGGCCGCCGAGGTCGCGGCCCGGCTCTTTCCCCGCGCGTCTCCCGAGCGCGCGACGAAGCGCCGGGGCGGGGTCTACACCCCGCCCGCTCTGGTCGGGCTCTTGCTCGACCTGCTCGACGCGCCCGCGGGGGCCACGATCCTCGAGCCCGCGGCTGGGGACGGAGCGTTCCTGCGCGCGCTCTGGGACCGGCGCGGCACCGGCGCAACCAGCGTGGGCCTCGAGCGGCACCCCTACGCCTGGCGCGCCGGGTGGACGGCGCTCGCCGTGCAAGGCCTCGCCCGCGGCCAAGGACCCGAGCAGGCGCCGCGCTGGGAGTGCGTCGACGCCCTCGAGCACGAGCCCTGCCCACGCCCTTGGGGGGTGGTCGGCAACCCGCCCTGGGTGCGGGCCGAGCGCCTCCCCGCGGCGCTGCGCGCCACGCTGCGCGAGCGCTTCCCCGAGCTCCGCGGCGGGAACCTCGACCTCTCCGCCTACTTCCTCCGGCGCGCCCTCGACTGGGTCGAGCCAGGCGGTCGGGTGGCCTTCGTGCTCCCCCAGGGCTTGCTCGAGTCGCGGGCGGCGCAGGGGCTGCGCGCGGCGCTGGCCGAGCACACCGTCGAGGCCGTGCTCAGCCTGGAGTGGGCGCCGCAGGTGTTCGCGGGCGCGCTGGTGATCCCCTGCCTGGTCAGCGTGACCCGCGCTCCGCCCGCGTCGCGGCACGCGGTGCGCCTCGGCGCGTGCCAGCCCGGGCAGGCCTTCCCCACAGGCGTGCGCTGGTCGGAGGTGCCGCAGGCGCGGTGGCTGGGGCTGCAGCCAAGAGGGCCCTGGCCGACGCTCGTGCGCAAACCCGACCTGAGCGTGCTCGGTGCGCTGGCCCGCGCGCCGCGTCCGCTCGACGCGAGCTACGGGCTGGCGATTCGCACCCGCGCCAAGGCCGGAGACCTGATCGCCGAGGACCCCGAGCGGCTCGGCAGCCCGCGCCGCCTCCTCGACGGGCGCGAGGTCCGCACCTTCAAGCTCGACTGGAGCGGCCGCTGGCTCGACTACGACCCCGCGCGGATCAGCGACCCCAAGCCCGCCTCCTTCTTTCGCGCCCCGCAGGTGCTCTGCGCCCGGATCGCCCTCGCCCCTCAAGCGGCCGTCGACCCTGGCCCTGAGGCCTTCCTCGCGCGCAACACGGTCATGGTCGTGCGCGCCCCAGGCACCGCGCTGGAGGGTGCCCCCTACGCCCTGGCCGCGCTGATCAACAGCCTCCCGCTGCGGGTGTTCGCGCTCCTGGTGTTGCGCGCGGGCGTGCTGGCCAGTTCGCACCGCGCCACGTGGTACGCCGGCTCCCTCGGGGCCTTGCCGATCCCGCGCGCGGTGCTGGAGGACGCCCCACCCCGCGCCGCCCTCGAGCGCCTGGGCAAGCGCGCGCACGTCCTCGCCGCGCGCGGCGCCGCCGTCGAACTCGCCGCCTTGGAGGCCGAGCTCAGCGAGCGGGTCGCGGCGGCCTTCGAGCTCTCCCCCGCGCAGGCGCGTCAGCTGCGCAAGGTCGCCGCCCACCCCACCGTCGCCCCGCTGCTGTCCCCCGTAGAGCCGGGGGCCCCGACGCGCGCGATCCAGGCGCAGAGCTACACGCCAGGAGAGCGCTACGCGTGACGCCGAGCGCGCCGCTGGCCCCTTTGCTCACCGCTTCGTGGTGAACCTTGCGGGGTAGCCGCCTGCGAAGCAGGCGGGCTGCGCTGGAGCGAGTCGGCGGCTCTGCCGCCGCGAGCGAGGCGCAAGCGACCGTGTGTACCCGGCCGCAGGCCGGGTCTCACTGTCTTGAACAACACGGCTGGCCGCACTTCGAATCCACGAGCGGAGCGAGTGGTGAGAAGTGCGGGCTAGATCGCTCCCCCGAGGCAGAACTGGGCGTAGTCCCAGAGCGACTCGGGCTGAAAGAAGCGGGCCACGACGTCGGCGCCGAGGCGGACCCGATCGCCGTCGGCGATCGGGATCTTCTCCTTGGGGGTCAGCGGGGCGCCGTTGAGGAAGGTCCCGTTGGCGCTGGTGTCGTCGGCTATGAACCAGGTCTCGGTGGGGTGGGTGAAGATCACGTGGACCTTGGACACGGTGCGGTGGGCGATCACCACGTCGTTGTTCGGGGCGCGACCGACCGTGATCAACGAGCCGAAGGGGTTGCGGTCGCTCTTCTTCAGCCAGTAGACCTGCGACTCGGGGTCGATCATGGCCGAGGCCATGCGCGCCAGCTGCTTCGCCGACTCCAGCGGCCCGAGGACCTCCGTGCCGCCCCCGAGCACCCGGGACGCGCCGGAGGAGGGCAGGGGTTTGCTCGGGGTGTCTATGGGCCCTGCCCGCTCGACCCCGAGGGGGTCGACGACGAGCGCGGGGCACGTGTTCTCCGCGAGGAAGGCCTCGCGCGTTTGCCCTCCGCCTACCAGGTCACGCAGCGATCGAGCTTCCATGCAGGTCCGTTCTGGCGCTCCGCCGCATGCACTGTAGTCCCTCCGCGGAGCGGCGTCGACACACCCCGCAGGAGTTCAGGCCTCGGGCTCGAGGCGCTGGACGACCCCGGTGGGGCGCCGCACATACGCCAGGCGGAGGAGCTCGTGGGCGACGTAGCCGGGCGAGTTGAATGCCTCGCGCGCCTTGAGGTCGTGGAACTTGGCGACCGCGGGGAAGACCTCGGGGGAGCAGCCCCGGATCGTGGCCTGCATGGCGGTGTCGATCACCCCAGGCGCGACGGCGTAGGCCAGCAGCCCGTGCGCGGCCTCCTCGAGCTGCACGCACTCGGTCAGGCGGTCGAGGGCGGCCTTGCCCATGCAGTAGGGCCCCCAGCCGGCGTAACCGCTGAGCGCCGCGCCCGAAGAGACGTTGAGCAGGACGCCCTCCCCCTCGCGCTGGCGCAGGTGACGCACGAAGGCCTGGGTCCCGTGGAAGGCGCCGAGGGCGTTGATCGCGAGGTGCTGGCGCACGGCCTCCGAGCCCAGGTCGTGCACGAAGCCGACCGGCTCGAGGACTCCGGCGTTGTTGAGCCAGAGGTCGATCCGCCCGAAGCGCTCCACCGTGGCCTGGGCGAACTCGGCGACGGCGGCGGCGGAGGCGACGTCGACCTGGGCCGCGTAGGCCCCCGCGGGCGCCGCGAAGCTCGAGCGCGCGCAGAGGGCGAGCTGGATCCCTCGCGCTCCCCAGGCCTCGGCCACGCCGGCGCCCAGGCCGCGGCTGGCGCCCGTGATCACGGCCACCTTGGAGCTGAGGTCGGGCAGGTCGGTCATGCGTCCTCCGGATAGGCGCGGTAGCGCTCGACGGCGTAGGCCGCGAGGAAGGCCAGGGTCGGTTCACGCTCGTGCTCGGGCAAGGGCCACTCGGCCTCTGCCAGCCGGGCGCGCAGCTCGCGGATCGTCTCGCCCGGCCCCCGCGGTGCGCCTGCGCGGCGAAGCGCCACCTCCAGGCCCAGGTAGCGCTCGCGCAGCGCCTGCAGCTCGGGGGGCAAGCGCACCGCCCCGGAGGCGCGCGCCACGCGCACGCGGGGGCCGCGTCTACGCCACAGGCGTAAGGCCACGAGCGCGACGGCGAGGAGCGCCAGCGGCCCCCAGCGCCAGGGCGACCCGCTGACCCACCCCAGGAGCCCCTTGAGCGTCGTGAGCAGGCGCCCGGGGAGCTCGCTCAGCCGGCCGCGGAGGGCGCCCCACACCTCGGAGACCCACGCCCCCAGGGCCTCGGACAGGGCCGCCCCGGTCCCCGGCGGGTCCACCGCGGGCAGGCCGCCGGCCGGGGTGAACTCGACGACCTCCCACCCGCGCTGGGGGTGGTAGGCCTCGATCCAAGCGTGCGCCGAGCGGTTGCGCGCGACCCACAGCCGCTCGCGGATCGGGCTCGCCTCGAGGCAGAGGAAGCCGGTCGTGTAGCGCGCGGGGATCCCCGCGCGCCGCAGGAGCAGCGCGCCCGCGCTGGCGAAGAGCTCGCAGTGCCCGTGCTCCTTCTCCAGGAGGAACTCGGTCACGGGGTCCTGCTCGCCGCGGAACGTGATCCCGAAGCGGTAGGTGTAGGTGCGCTCGAAGAACGCCCTGAGCGCGGCGACGCGGGCGTCGTAGTCGCGCGCCGCGTCCGGGCTCGCGGCCGTGATCTTGGCCCAGGTCGCGTCGAGGGCCGCGAGCAGGGCGGGGTCTTCGGGCAGCGCGCGATAGCCTTCGCGCTCGGACTCGTAGTGCCAGGGGCTGCGGGCGTAGGTGATCGAGACCCCCGAGCTGGTCTCGCCCTGGTAGGGGCGCAGGCACCAGCCAGGCAACACGCGCGCCGCCTCGGCGAGCAGCCTGACCTGGCCGGCGTGCAGCGGGGCGAACACGACCCCGGCGTGCGCGGACGCGGGATAGACCCAGAGGTCGGGGTCGCCAGGCGCGGGGGGCTCGGTCTCGGGGCGCAGCAGTCGTCCAGAGGCCGAGAGCGGGAGCACGACGTCGGGCCCGGGCTGCCAGCTGCCGCCCGCGTAGGAGAGGAAGGCGCGTCCGCGGAGGTAGCCGGGCGCAGTGTCGGAGACCGCGCGCAGCGCCAGCTCGCGTCCGCCGTCCTTGCCCTGGAGGTCGAGCACCGAGCCGAGGTCGCCGCGGTCGCTGAAGCCGCCGCCGAGTCCCGGGGTCGCGCCGCCGACCAGGCGGTAGTAGATCTCGCTCAGCTCGGCGTAGTAGGCGCGGAAGGCCCAGGTGCCGCCCCCAGCGAGCCCCAGGGCCAGCGCGGCGCACACGAGCCAGGCGGCCGCGCGCCCCCGCGCGCCCGGCGCCCCCACCCCGCTCCGCGGCGGGCGGAGCGCGACGAGGGTCAACAGCCCCCAGACCGCGGCGCTCGCGGCGTAGAAGGTGTGCGGCGTCAGCGCTCGTCGGCCGAGGGCAGCCATGATCCCGGTCTCGCGCCAACCGGGCAGCATGCCAATGTAGTCGGGGAGCCCGACCGAGACGAAGAGCATGCCCGCCGCGGTGAGATAGATCACGCGCCCGCGCGCATAAGGCGAGGGGCGCGCCCAGAGCTGGAGCAGCGCGAGTTCGAGCACGGCGTAGGTCAGGTAGAAGGAGCGCAGGAACTGGTTCCCTCCGCGCCCCTTGACCTCGACCAGGTTCATGAGCAGCGCGAGGGGCGCGAGCAAGAGCACGACCGAGACCGGCCCCAGGCTCACGCGCAGGCGTCCGCGCGTGAACACCAGCCCGGCGAGCAGCACGAACAAGGGGAGCTGCACCGCGAACTGGCCGTCGCCTGCGGCGCGCACGAGGGCGCCGAGCACGCACGCGACCAGCGCGTAGGCCAGCCAGTCGGCCCGCGCCTCGAGGGGTTGCGCGGCCTCGCTCACAGGGTCCGGACCCCGGCGTTCACCTCGGCCGGGCTGAGCACCCGGGGCGGGCCGCTGCGCCCGCCGAAGCTCGCAGGGTCGAGGGTCGGCGGCCCCTCGCGCACGACCACGACCTTGAGCTCCACCCCCAGGTCGAGGAGGGTCTGGGCGAAGGCCACACGCTCTGCGTCCCAGTCGAGGAGCACGAGCACGCAGGTGCTCAGCTCGCGCACCTCGTCGAGCAGGCGCGGGCCGAGCACCCCAAAGGGGCTCTGCTCCACCGCCTGCAGGCAGGCGAGCACGTCGAGAATGTCCTCGAGGTAGCCCAGGCTACGCCCGGCCTGCAGCCGGTAGAGCTCGGGCCCGGCGGCGAACAGGTCGACGACGTACTCCAGCCGGCTGAGCGCGTCGGCGACCGCGGCGCAGAGCGAGATCCCCGCCTCGAGGTCGTCGCGCCGCGGACGGGGCGCGAAGGTGTCCACGACCAGCGCGATCCGCGTGAGGTACTCCTGCTGGAACTCACGCACGATCGGCGTGCCGACCCGCGCCCAGGCGCGCTGATCGAGGTCGCGCAGCCGGTCGCCCGAGCGGTATTCCCGGTTGCCGATGAACTCCTCGGAGTCGCCGACCTGGCTCACGAGCTCCAGGCCGCCGGGCTGGTGTTTGCGCCCGGCGGGGAGCTCGATCGCGTCGAGGGGGTGGAAGCGCGGGGTGACCAGGACCTGCCCGGGGGCCTTGATTCGGCGCTGGGCGAAGTAGAGCCCAAAGGGAAACCCGCTGAGCACGCGGGGGCCGTGAAAGGTGTAGGAGCCGCGCCGCAGCGGGCGGATCGTGTAGCGCACGATCTGCTCGCTGCGCCCGGGGAGGGCCGGGATCAGCTCGGGGAGCTGCTCGAGCTCGAGGCCCGCCGGGGTCGCGGTCTCGCGCAGGGCGAAGTCGTAGAGCGGGCGACGCGCGGGGTTGCGCACGCGGGCCTGGAGCGGGACCACCGCTCCAGCCGCGACTCGACGAGGCAGCGCGCGCTCGACCTCGACCTTGGGCATGAGCAGCTGCCCGAGGAACAGGTGCACCCCGAGCAACCCCGAGAGCAAGAGCGCGAGCACGTAGATCGGGTAGGCGTAGCCAAACTGGAGCGCCGCGTAGCTCACCGTCACCCACACCGTGACGAGTCCGCGGCCGGTGACCGTGAGCCGGTACTGCCACACGAAGCCGAGCCCGCGGAGGATCGAGCGCTCGGGCAGGCTTCGGTCGAGGTAGGCGTAGAGCGAGCCGAAGCCGCCCTCGGCCTCGTCGGCGCGCTCAGCGGGCGGCGCCTGGGGCTCGGCCGCGGCTTGGCTCATACGGGGACGGCGACCTGACTCAGCAGGTCCTGGATCACGTCGCGCTTGCTGACCCCGCTGTAGCGGGCCTTCGTCTCGAGCACCACGCGGTGGGAGAGGGTCGCGGGCGCCATGACCTTCACGTCGTCGGGGATCACCGCGTCGCGGCCCTCGAGCGCCGCCCACGACTGGGCCATGCGGTAGAGCGCGATCCCGCCGCGGGGCGAGACCCCGAGCGAGAGCCGCGGCTCTTCGCGGCTCGCGGTCAGGAGCGCGACCAGGTACTCGCGCACCTCGCGGCTCACGTGGAGCTGGCGAATCCTGGCCTGCTCGGTGGCGACCTCCTCCAGGGTGCAGGCAGGCTGCAGGGCCGTCAGCGCGGGCGGCCCGTTGAGCGCCTCGAGGATCTCGAGCTCCTGCTCGGGCTGGGGGTAGCCCATGGCGAGCTCGACCGCGAAGCGGTCGAGCTGCGCCTCGGGGAGGGGATAGGTGCCGTGGTGTTCGACCGGGTTCTGGGTCGCGATCACCCAGAACGGGTCGGGCAGCGGGTGGGTCTCGCCCTCGATGCTCACCTGGCCCTCGGCCATGGCCTCGAGCAGCGCCGACTGGGTGCGGGGGCTGGCCCGGTTGATCTCGTCGGCGAGCAGCACGTTGGCGAAGACGGGCCCCGGGCGAAAGTCGAAGCTCGCCTCCTTGGGGTTGTAGAGGCTGCCTCCGGTCACGTCCGCCGGAAGCAGGTCGGGGGTGAACTGCACGCGGCGGAAGACCCCCGAGATCGAGGCCGCCAGGGCCTTGGCCAGGGTCGTCTTGCCCACGCCGGGGACGTCGGTGAGCAGCACGTTGCCCCCGCCGAGCAAGGCCGTGATCAAGAGGTCGACCTCGCGCGGCTTGCCCTTGATCACTCGGTTCAGGTTGGCGCGCAGCCCCTGTACGAGGTCGCCCTCGGCCATGGATCCCCCTTCACGGACCGTGATCCTACCAACCCCGCCGCCGGCGCTGCCTGGGACCCAAGGGCGCTGCGGTTCACCCCGGGCGGGCAGATCCTGCCCGATCGGCTCAGCGAGGCGTCTGCGCCGCGGGGGTTAGCGCGGCGCGCGACGTGCAGGGCACTTGCCCATGCCCACCTTCGACCCGGTGTTCAGCCCCCGCGAGCGTCTGGCCCTGCGCTGGATCTGCTGGCTGGGGCTGCTCGCGCTCGCCTGGGCGCAGCTGCGGCGACCCGCCGACGGGTGGGGCGACGCGGCGCGCGCGATCCGGATCGACGTCAACCGGGCGCCCCTCGCCGAGCTGCGCGCGATCCCGGGGGTCGGGCCGGTGACGGCGGCGGAGCTGGTGCGCCGGCGGCCCTTCGCCGGGGAGCAGGAGCTGCGCGAGCTCCTGGGAGACGCTCGCTGGCGGAGGGCGCGACCCTTCGTAGCGCTCGACGCCCCCGGGCGCTGAGGCGGCTCCTGCGGGCTGGCTAGCCCGCAAGCTTTTCGTGGTGAGCTTTGCGGGCTAGCGCCCCTCGCGGACCCCTGCCACCTTCGGTCAGGCCGAGCGGCCGAGGGGAGTGCGCATGCGCGCCAAGGGTGCAGTGCTGACGCTGGGGCTGGCCCTGCTCGCGGGCCCGCTCACGGCGCAGCCGAGCGGGGGCGACGCGCGCCTCGCGCACACGATCGAGGCGCAGGCCCTCGGGCTCGTGGAGTTCGCTCGGGAGCGCGAGGACCTCTGCTTCGCCGAGGCGGAGCTGCGCCTGGCCCTCGAGGTGCTCCCCGGGTCGACCGCGCTGGGTGAGGCGCTCGCGACGGTCGAGCGCGAGGTCGCGCGCGCCGAGGCCGACTCGACCCTGATCCGGGCCTTCTCCAGCGCCCACATGCGGCTGCTCGCGGCCGAGCAGGCGCGGGTCCATGAAGCGATCTCCCTGGCCCTGGCGCGCGCGGCCAGCGAAGCCGACGACGAGGCCCGCGCGCGCTACCTGCAGGGGATCCTGCGCTGCTACCCGTCGGAGGCGGCGAACGCCTTCCTCGACATGGAGTACTTCGAGCCCCTGCGACGCTGGGTCCCGCGCGCCGACCTCGCGGTCCTGCGCGAGGGCGGCGACTACCACGAGGGGGAGCTGCTCTCCCCTGCGTCCGTCGCCGCGCTCAACAGCCGACACGCTTCGTGGAAGGACCCCTGGGTGTTCTCCGACGAGGTCCACGAGCTGCGCACCACGGTCCCCCTGCGCCAGGCCAAGCAGCTCCTCGTGTTCCTCGGCGCGTATCGCGCGTTCTTCCTCGCGCGCTTCGGCGACGCCTGGGACCTGAGGACCCCCAGCGGCAAGCTGCCCGTGATCGTGACCCGCACCCAGGCCGAGCTCCAGGACCAGCTCCGGCGCGCCGCGCGCGAGCGCGGCGTGCCGACGGGGGGCCAGGAGCGCGAGCTGGGTGTCGCCTTCTACCTGCACACCGGCGGCACCCTCGATCCGTGCTTCGCGACCTACGAGCCCAAGGACACCGCCGGCAATGTGTTCACGATCCCCTGGGACGAGCCAGAGCAGCTCGAGCTCGCCCTGGCCCACGAGCTCACCCACCAGATCGCCTTCGAATACTCCAAACACGCCGCCCGGCGCAGCCGCCCGGTTCGTTACCAGTATTGGGCGGTGGAAGGGATCGCCTCGTTCATGTGCCAGCACCTCTACGAGCGCGGCAGCTTCATCCTCAGGCTCGAGCGACAGCTGCGCTGGGGCGAGCGCGTCGCGGAGCCGCCCTTCGCCTACTGCAAGCGCACCCTCGCGAGCCTGCCGACCTTGCGCGCCTTCGTCGGGCGCTCGCGCGCGCAGTGCTTGAACGCAGAGAGCTATCAGATGGGCGCGACCCTCGCCTACTTCCTGCTCGAGGGCGAGGACGGCAAATACCGCGGGCGCTTCGTGAAGCTGCTCCAGACGGTGCACCGCCAGTTCGACACCCGCGACAGCTTCGACAAGGCCTTCGCGGGCGTCGAGCCCGACACCCTGCAAGCCGAGTGGGAGCGCTTCGTCGCGGGGCTCCCGCTGCGGTAGGAACCGCGGCGCCCTCGGCCTCGGGCGGCTACCGCGGCGTCGAATCCGGTCGGTCGCGACCGGCCCAGCTGCTGACGCGCTTGCCGCCCTTGACGTTGAGGGTCACCGTGACGCGGCTGAGGAAGGTCGCACGGGAGATCGTGCGCGCGATCCGCTCGGCGATCGGCTGCGCCGCGGCGGGCTCGAGCTGCGCCAGCTCGCCGCGGATCTCCGCGTGGACCCCCGTGTTGACCACCCCGAGGATCTTCAGCGAGCCGCCCTTGAGGCCCGCCTGCTGGGCCTCAGCGTAGAGCTGCGCCTCCTGGCGCTTGGCGCGTTTGTACATGTCGATCAGCTCGCGGTCGATGTCCAGGGCGAGGGCGTCGTCCTCGACCCCGAGGACACGGACGCGGCACACCTTGACGTGGGTCCTGGGGGCCAACTCGACGTATTCGGAGAGCGCCCACACGCCGATCTCACCCATGGCGTAGCGCGTGGGCGCCTTCTCCTTGGGAGCGTGGACCTCGATCCGCGGGTCGTTGCCCGGGAAGAAGCGGACCTCGAAGCGGGGGTCGTCGAAGCGCTCCTTGAGCAGCGGGTGCAGCCGCACGATCGGGGTCTGCTTCGAGATCCACACCACCCCTCCCCCGAAGAGGGCGACGGTCACGATCCCCAAGACCAGGATCGTCATGGGCGTGCGGTGCATGCTCTTCATGGGCGCTACTCGTAGCCCATGAGGTCGCCGAGGCCTTCGACCTTCGCGCCCTCCCGCGGGACACCCTGGCGCTCGAACCACCCCTGATTGACCTCGAGCACGTAGCGCACGAGGCCTCGTGACTGGCGCGAGGTCTCGTCGAAGGGCGTCATGTCGATCACCTCGTCGACCACGAAACCCTCGGTGATGTACGCGATCGAGAGCGGAATGTAGGTGTTGTGCATCCAGAAGCCGTGCCGGTCGGCCGTGGGGTAGACGAAGATCATGCCGCGCGCGTCAGGCAGCTCCTCGACGAACATCAGCCCCAGGCGACGGCTGGCCTCGGTGTTCGCGACGTAGGCGGTCAGCGGAACTCCGCCCACCACGAGCGCCACCGTCGGCAGCTGCTCGAGCTGGTGCGCGTAGTCCTCGCTCCCCGGGGTCGGCTCGCCAGGGGCCGCGGCGCGGATCGCCGCCTCGTCCTTGGGGGTCGGGTCCGGGCGAGAGTTCGAACTCGGCGCGGGGTCGGGGTCGGGGTCGGCGGGACAGCCGACGCAGGCGCCCAGGGTCAGGGCGACGAGCCCTGCGGGGATCCAGCGCCGGAGGGTCACCCGCGCCCCGCCGTCACGAGCGGCGCGACCCGCTCCACGGGGAGCCCCTTGACGTTGCTCACGCTGCCTTCGACCGCTTCCCACAGGAACCCCGCCTCCTCGTCTTGCACCCCGTAGGCCCCGGCCTTCCCCCGCCACTGCCCGCTCGCGAGGAACGCGTCCAGGCGCTCGGGGGCGAAGGCGCGGAACCGCACACGGGAGCGCTCTGCGTCCAGCGTAAGCGAGCCGCGCGCGTCTACATAGGCTACCCCGCTCCAGACGTCGTGGACCCGCCCGCGAAGCGACTCGAGCATGGCGCGGGCGGCGGCCTCGTCCTGGGGCTTGCCCAGCAAGCGCGGGCCGTCGGCGACGACGGTGTCGCAGGCGAGCAGCGGCCCGGAGTGCCCGCGTGCGCAGGCCGCGAGCAGCTTCGCCAGAGCGACCCGGCGCACGACGCCGCTCGGGGAGACCCCGGCCTGCAGGGCCTCGACCACGAGCGCCTGCTCGGCGGCGTCGCCGAGGCCGGGGTCGACCGCGGTGAACTCGACCTCCAGCGCGCGCAGCAGGTCGGCCCGGCGCGGCGAGGTCGAGGCCAAGACCAGCTGCCTCACGACGCGCTGGCGGGGCTGGCCTCTCGCTCGGCGGCGGCGGCGGCCATGGCCTTGGTGCGGTAGGCGGGCGCGGAGACCACCGAGCGCAAGGTGTAGCGCCCGGCGAGCGCCTGCTCGAGGGTCAGATCGAGCAGCGCCGCGGCGACCTCGCTCGGTTTGGCGGTGGCCCCGCGCTGGTCGAGGTCGAACACCAGGCAGCCGTCTTCGACCTCGAGCTCAGCGAGCAGGGTCTTGAGGTCGAGGTGGCGCACGCCGCGCTTCATGCGCTCGATCGTGAGCGGCCAGGCCTCGCACCCTCGCCAGCGCTCGAGCGCCGCCGTGGCCTCGGCCTCGCTGCGCCCGATGCTCGCGAGCTGAATCGCCCAGCGCGCGCCCTGCCGCTCGGCGTGGCTCGTCTTGCGCCCGAACACGGCGTCGGCGCGCAGCGCCACGAGCCCCGGGGGCATGACCGCCTGGAGCTCTGCGCAGATCGCCTCGGGCTCGCGGGGCTCGAGCAGGTAGACGTCGAGCTCCTCGTGCTCGCTCTCGCAGCCGGTGGGCAGGGGCGGGCCGAAGGCGAGCTTGGGCTTGGGGTGGTAGCCCTGGGTGAACACCAGCGGGAGCTCGGTACGCACCACGAGGCGGTAGATCGCGCGCATGGTCTCGCGGTGCGCGAGCCAGCGCAGATCGCCGCGCCGCGCGTAGGTCACCCGGTAGTGGTACTGCGCCACCGGGCCGTTGTCGCCGAGCCCCGGCTCGTAGTGCTCTGGGGTCGACGTGGACTCGGCGCTCAGGTCGAGGGTGACCTGCTCGGCCTCCTCGGGGCTCACCGGCTGGAGGAAGACCTCCGCGGGCCCCTCGCTCCCGGGCGCGCCGGGGGTCACCGACCAGCGACGCTCGGACGGGTTGGCGGGCCGGCGCCGCCGGCGGAGCTGCGCGGCCGCGGCCGCGTCGCCCGACTTGGCGGCCTGGTCACGGGTGACCTGCTGCGCGACGCCATGCCCCACGGCGATCCGGCTGGTCAGCGCCACCGGCAGCTTGCGTCCGTCGGCGAAGGGCTTGGGGTCGTACTTCGCGAGGCGGTTGCGCACGTCGTCGGAGAAGCAGCACGAGCAGCCTGCGCAGAGGTCGTCGCGGCAGTCGAAGGTGATCGGCTCCGCCATGCGGTCGACCTTCTTGCGGTCGCCGAGGAGGAACTTCTTGGTCACTCGCGCCGAGAGGTGGTCCCAGGGGAGGAGCTCCTCGTAGTCCCGCCGGCGGAGGTACCACTCGGGGTCGATCCCGTGGTCCGCGAACACGTCGCGCCAGAGGTCGAGGTCGAGCCGATCCTGCCAGGACTCGAAGCCCCCCCCGCGGGCCTCGGCGTCGGCGATCGCGGCGGCCAGCCGCCGGTCCCCGCGGGAGAACACGCCCTCCATCCAGCTGTGCCAGCGGTTGTGGTACTTGAACGAGATCCTGAGCTGCTTGAAGCGGCGCGCGAGGTAGCTGATCCGGCGCTCGCTCTCGTCGGCGGAGATCTGTGGGTCCCACTGAAACGGGGTCTGCGGCTTGGGGACCAGGGTCCCGACCGAGGCCGTGGTCATGAAGCCGCGGGTGTACTTGTGCCCGAGGTCGCGGCAGCGGGTCACCAGGTCGACCAGCCCGTCGAGGTCGGCGTCGGTCTCGGTGGGGAACCCGATCATGAAGTAGAGCTTGATCCCCTTCCAGCCGTTCTTCGCCACCCGCTCGACGGTCTCGTAGATCTCTTCGTCGGAGATGTTCTTGTTGATCACGTCGCGCAGGCGCTGGGTGCCCGCCTCGGGCGCGATCGTGAAGCTCGTGCGGCGCACGCGCTGAATGTCGCGGATCACGTCGTCGGTGAGGCTCCCCGCGCGCAGCGAGGGGAGCGAGAGGGCGACGCGCTTGTCGGCGGTCTGCTCGAGCAGCTCCTTGGTCAGAGGATCGATCAGGGTGTAGTCGCCGGTGTCGAGGGAGAGCAGCGAGAGGTCCTTGTAGCCCGTCGCCCCCAGCCCGCACTTGGCGAGGTCGACGATCCGCTGGGGCGAGCGCTCGCGCACCGGGCGGTAGATCATGCCCGCCTGGCAGAAGCGGCAGCCCACGGTGCAGCCGCGCATGACCTCGACGCCGAGGCGATTGTGCACGGTCTCCGCGTAGGGCACGATCGCGGTCTTGGGGTAATAGGCCGCCTCGAGGTCCTTGACCACGGCCTTGTGCACGAGCGGGGGCGCGCCGCTGCCTTCGACCGGCTCCAGCCAGGCCAGCCGCCCGCAGTCGTGGTAGCTCTCGGTGTAGAGCGCGGGCACGTAGACGCCGGTGAGCTGAGCCAGCTCGCGGTGCAGCCGCGCGCGCTCCCAACCTTCCTTGCGCCAGCGCCCGACCACGTCGAGGATCTCCCACAGCGCGTCCTCGGCGTCCCCGAGGAGCATGGCGTCGTAGAACGGCGCCACCGGCTCGGCGCCGAACACGCCGGGGCCGCCGGCGAGCACGAGGGGTTCGCGGTCGCCGCGCTCGGCGGTCCACTCGCTGACCCCGCCCAGGCGCAGGGTCTTGACGATGTTCGTGAAGCTCAGCTCGTGCGGGATCTGGATCCCGAGCACGTCGAGCTCGCTGAGCGGGATCCGGTTCTCGAGGGTCGTGAGCGGACGCTGCTCGGCGCGGAGCAGCGCCTCGAGGTCGGCGGCGGGGAGGTAGACGCGCTCGGCCGCGACCCGCGGGTCCTCGTTGAGCATGTAGTAGAGAATGTGCAGCCCGGTGTTGGACATGCCGATCTCGTAGAGGTCCGGGTAGGCCAGCCCGACCTTGAGCTCGACCGTGCCGAGGTCCTTGTGCACCGCGTTGAGCTCGTTTCCGAGGTAGCGGCTGGGACGCTCCACCCGCGCCAACACGTCGTCCATGGGTCCACCTGCTCGGCGCTGCGCGCCGCCTTGGCCGCTAGGGTCCCAAGATTCTGCAGCTAAGTGAAGCAGCGAGTCGGAGTTGTTGGCGGCCCCGGGGCGCTCAGACCGCGAGCTTCTCTCCGACCGTGAAGAAGTCGTAGGGCGCGTTGAGCGCGCGCAGGCGCAGCTCGATCCCGTTGACGAGCACGCTCCCGCTGACCAGCGGGTGCGCGACCGAGGTCGCGACCCGCGCCGGCCCGAACTGCGCGTCGACCCCGTCGGCGATCTCGATCGAGAAGCGCTCGAGGTCGGGGGCGTAGCTCAGCCAGCCGCACACCCCCACGCCAGGCAGCCCGAGGCCCACGGCGTCGTCGCCGCCGATCGGGACGCGGGCGCCGGGCCACACCAGCAGGTAGCGGTGCCCGCACTCCTCGTCGCGCCGCAGGTCCAGGGCGCCGAGGTGGGCGCTGCCCTGGAGGTTGACCGCCTTGTTGGCCAGGCTGAGGCGAAAGCTCGCGCCGAGGGGGGTCGGGGTCCGCGGGGCCATGCGGTCGCCGTCGAGCTCGGTGCCGTAGGCGCTCTTGAGGTCGCTGGCCGTGAAGCCTCCGTCCGCGGCCGCGAACTCGAGGTGACGACGGCTGATCCGGTTGGAGGCCACGCTGTCGACGACCTGGCCACGGAACGCGCGGAGCACGACCTGGTTGGTCCGTTCGCGCCCGAGGCTCGGCGCGCCGCTGACCCCGATCAAGAAGGTGACGTGGGTCTCTCCGGCGACCCGCGCGAGCACGGGCCCCCGCACGGCGGGGAGCTGAGAGATCGTGGTGCTGTTGCCGAAGCGTCGGGACTTGGGGCGAACCGTGACCGAGATCCCCCCGGGAGGCAGCGTGGGTTGGCCCGAGAGTGAGGGCGGCGGTGAGGCCTCGGGCAGCGTCTGGGCCCCGGGCAGCGTCTGGGCCCCGGGCAGCGTCTGGGCCCCGGGCAGCGGCTGGGGCTCGGGCGGCAGGTGGCTGGGCGGCGGCGGAGGCGGGGGCGGGGTCTCGACCGGAGTCGGCGGCTCGTAGCGAGGCGCGACGGTCCCGGGCTGAACCAGCTCGGCGACCACGGGGGGCTCCTCGGGCGCGGGCGGCGGGGCGGTCGCGAAGCGCGGAGCCGGCTGATTGATCGTGTTGAGGAACCTCAGGTCGTCGATCCCGCCGGCTTGGTGCACCGCGCTGCCCGAGACCTCCGCGGGCATGCGCCCGGCGTATTCGGGCTCCTGGGCGAGGCGGAACAGGTCTTGGGTGCCCCCCCCGATCCCGCCGTCCCACACCTCGGAGACCGCGAAGCGCGCGTGGCGACGCCGTCGGCGCGAGGGCAGGAGCGAGAGCAGCGCCCCCGCGTCGTGGGTGCGGGCGCTCCCGTCGGCGCGCGCGATCGCGTGCAGCGCCTGGGCGAGTCGCTCGCCGAGGGCCTGGGCCAGGCCCTCCCCGCACAGCGTCTCCGCGATTCGGGCCAGGGCGAAGGCGTCCGCGCGCTCGCCGCGCGGCGCCCCTGGCGCGACGTATTCGGGGGGCAGCCCCGCCTCGGCGAGCACCACGACGCCCAGGTCGAGGAGGCTGATCCCGCCGTCGCTGCGCAGCAAGACGCGCGTCGGGATCAGGCCGTCGTGGGTCAGCCCCCGGCGGTTGGCCGAGGCCAGCGCGTGCAGCAGCCCGCGCAGGATCGCGCGGGGATCCTTGGCCAGGCCGTGCCCGCAGGCGGAGGGCAAGGCCTCCCCCTCGTGGAACTCCTGAACCAGGATCAGGTCGCCTGCGGGCCCCCACTCCAGGGCCAAGGGGCGGGCGAGGGCCGACGAGGGGCGCTCGGCGAGCGCTTCGATCGCGCGTCGCACCTGCGGGAAGGCCCGCTCGCGGGCCTCGGTGGCCGCGAGCCGATGCACCTCGACCCGGTTCTGGGTCTCGGCGTCCTCACACAAGAAGGCCTCCCCCCCCAGCCGGGAGGAGACGCTCGTGACGACGCGGTAGCGGTTCAGGAACAGGTCGGTCGAAGCGGTCACGGCGGTCCTTCCGCCACGATCCTACACCGAATTCGAGCCTCCTCGCAGCCGCTCGCCGCCTCCCGAATCCGTGCTATACCTCACGGCCTCAGGAGGCCCTCATGACCCGTTCTCCCTTGGCCGCCGCGCTGCTCGCGGCGTTGGTCACCGCGACGCCCGCGCTCGCGCAGTCCAACACCTTGCGCCAGGACATCGACTTCGCCCGCGAGAAGGTCTATCCCGCGCTGGTCAACATCGCCGTGGTCGTCAAGCAGTTCGGCGGCGGCCGCAGCCAGCGCGGCCTCGGCGCGGGCAGCGGGGTGATCGTGAGCCCGGCGGGGCACGTGCTGACGAACTTCCACGTCGCCGGTCACACCACGCGGATCACCTGCACGCTCCCCTCGGGCGAGCGACTGCGCGCCGAGGTCCTGGCCCACGACCCGCTGACCGACCTCAGCGTGCTCAAGCTCGACCTCGGGGCGCGCTCCTCCACGACGCCCCTGCCCTTCGCGACCCTCGGCAAGTCCGCCGACCTGCGCGTGGGCGACTACGTGCTGGCCATGGGCAACCCCATGGGGCTCTCGTCGTCGTTGACCCTCGGCGTGGTCGCCAACACCGCGCGCGTGTTCACGAACTTCGCCGGCACCGAGATGGAGGAGATGGACCTCGGCGAGGGTGAAGTCACCGGCCTGTTCACTCGCTGGCTGCAGCACGACGCGCTGATCCTCCCGGGCAACTCGGGCGGACCGCTGGTCAACCTCCGGGGCGAGGTCGTGGGGATCAACGAGCTCGGCGGCGGCGGCATGGGCTTCGCCATTCCCTCCGACCTCGCGAGCAAGATCCTGAACCAGGTGCTGACCCTCGGCGAGGTCCGCCGCGGCTGGCTCGGGTTCTCGGTCGTTCCGCTCAGCCACGAGGAGAAGCTCACCGGGGCGCTGGTGTCCTCGGTGATCCCCGGCTCGCCCGCGGCCGAGGCCGGCCTCGAGCCGGGCGACGTACTGAGCATGATCAACACCGGCGAGGTCAGCGTGCGCTTCCTCGAGCAGGTCCCCGCGCTCTACCAGCAGGTGGCCGAGCTCGTCCCCGGCCAAGACGTCGAGCTGCTCGTCGAGCGCCGCGGCCCCGAGGGCTGGAGCAAGCACACCCTCAAGACCAAGGTCACGCAAATGGAGCCCTTCCTCGGCGACCAGGTCGAGGCCGCGGGCGGGGTCACCGTGCGCGAGATCACCGGCCCCATGGCCCTCGTGCGCCGCTACCCCGACACCAAGGGCGTGCTGATCACCGGCATGCGCCCCGGGAAGTCCTTCGAGGAGGCCAAGCCCCCGATCCAGTCCAGCGACGTGATCCTCAAGGTCGGGAAGCACGCGATCGACGGGATCGCGAGCTTCAAGGCCGCGCTCAAGGCCCACGCGGGTCAGGAGGCCGTGGTCACCTACCGCCGCGGGCAAGAGCTGCTCATGACCGTGGTCGACCTCGAGGAGGACGAGCCCAAGCAGCAGGGCGGCGAGCTGCGCAAGGCGTGGCTCGGCGTCAAGACCCAGGTCCTGACCACCCCGCTCGCCGAGGCGCTCGGGCTGAAGGGGATCAAGGGGTTCCGCGTCACCCAGGTGTTGCCCACCACCGAGGCGGAGAAGGCTGGGCTGAAGGCAGGCGACGTGATCACCGCCGTCGACGGAGAGCCCCTCGAGGCCTATCGGCTGCGCGACGCGCGCGAGCTGAAGGTCGCGATCGAAGACCTCCCGATCGGCGAGGACGTGGCGCTCACGATCGTGCCTGCCGGCACCACGACCAAGAAGGACGTACAGGTCAAGCTGCAGGAGTCGCCGGCCACGGCGACCGACGTCAAGGTCGCCCACAACGACTACTTCGAGGTCGCCGTGCGCGAGCTCACCTTCATGGACCGCGTGCGCTATCAGTGGTCGCCCGAGCAGGCCGGCGTGCTGGTCACCGAGGCCACCAACGGGAGCTGGGCGCAGGTCGCCGGGCTGCGGGTCAACGACCTGCTGGTCGAGGTCAACGGCGTCGAGCTGAAGACCGCCGCCGACTTCGAGGCCGCCATGGAGACCATCGAGAAGGAGCGGCCGGAGGTCGTGCGCATGTTCGTGCGCCGTCGCCACCGGACGCAGTTCGTGTTCATCGAGCCGGAGTGGGAAGAGCCCGCCCCGACGACCCCCACCTCTGGAGAGTGAAATGCTGCTTCGCACCCCCCTCGCCGCGCTCGCGGCGCTGACCCTGATCTTGCCCGCCGGCGCCGACGACGAGGGCGCCGCCCTCAAGGCGCTGCTCGAGAAGCACGCGCCCTCGATCGTGACCGTGCGCTGCGTGCTCAAGACCGAGATCTCGGTCATGGGGCAGTCCCAGGACAACGAGTCGCGGGCCAACATTCCGGGGGTCGTCGTCGACGCCAGCGGCTTGGTCATGATCTCGGGCTCGCAGATCAACGGCGGGAAGATCCGCGAGATGCTCTCGGGCATGGTCCCCCCGGACCAGGAGCTGAGCCTCAAGATCACCCCCAGCGAGCTCAAGGTCGTGATCGAAGGCGACGAGAAGCAGTACGAGGGCTTCATCGCCGCCAGCGACGCGCGCCTCGACCTGGCCTTCGTCCAGATCGAAGGCCTCGGAGATCGCGCCCTGACCGCGGTCGACTTCACCGGTGACGCGCAGCCCGAGGTCGGCCAGCACGTCGTCGCGCTCACCCGCCTGGGCGAGGGCTTCGACTACGCGCCGCGCTTCGAGCGCGGTCGCGTGAACGGCAAGATCAAGAAGCCGCGCAAGGCCTGGACCGTCGACGGAGGCGTCGAGGTCGCGGGCCTCCCCGTGTTCGGACACGACGGCGCGACCCTGGGGGTCATGACCCTCGTCAGCTCGGGCGTCAAGACCGAGAGCGGCGGCGGCATGTTCGGCGGCATGTTCGGCGACGACAGCGACCCCCCCATGATCACCGCGGTGGTGCCGAACAAGGTCGTGCGCGGCGTGATCGAGCAGGCCAAGGTCCGCGCGGTCGAGGTCGCCAAGGAGCGCGCCGAGGGAGCTGCCGCGCCCGAAGGCGAGTAGACCCACTCCGCCAAGGAGCTCGGACGGGGCGCGGTGCAAGCCGCGCCCCGCTCCACGTACGGGCCTCGACCCTATCCCTTGAAAAACCGTGCACCCAAGACGGTTTTTCCTGGACTTATACCTATAAAGATCTCTTTAAACTCGCTACATTCGCTGAGGGAAAGCAAGCCTTGAGGGGCCTCCGAGAGGCCCTGGAAGTAGGTGACCTTGGGCGACGCGCGGTATCTGACCCACTTGAGTTGGAACGTGTCCGTGCACGACGCCAGCCAACTGGAGCTGGTGCTCGACTACGCCCTGCGCCCAGGCCTCCCCGGCGAGCCCGCCGCCGCTCCCCGCTTCGACCTGCAGCTCTTCCTCGTGGCGCCCAACGCCGTCGACCTGGACCGGGCGAGCCGGGAGCGCTTCCTGGGCGACCTGACCCACCGCATGCGCTTGCACACCCCGCGTCGTCAGCGCGGCTTCGGCAAGGGGCGGATCCCGGCGCTCGACCGCTACCTCGAGCTGGGCCTCGACCTGGGCACCAAGCGCCGCTGGGCGCCGCGCGTCGTCCAGGACGTCAAGCTCTTCGCGAACCGCGTCAACCAGTGCCTCAAGGACACCTTCGAGCGGGGTGAGCTCAAGCCCGACTTGAAGTACAAGCGCGACCTCCGCCAGGCGGTCAAGCAGGTGCGAGTGCTACGCGAGCGCTACGCCCACGCGGTGCGCGCGAACCCCTTGCTCTTCGACGAGACCGTGCGCGAGGCGGTGCTCGGAGCCGAGGAATACCTCACCGCCCAGGTGCAGTCGGTGCTCTCGCGCGCCTCCCTGGCCGGCAAGCGCAAGGCGACGAAGGCGCTCCTGCAGGAGGTCGGCCGGCGCGGCTCGGCGGCCGACGTCGACTCGGACTACGCGCTCGAGTGCTACTCGCACCGCCTGAGCGTGCTGAAGAAGTTCGTCTCCTCGGTGCTCTACGTGCGCCTGCGCGAGGTCCGCCGCGACCGGCTCTACCGCAACCTGGCCGCGGCCTGCGGCGCGGCCCTCGCGGCGTCCTTCGCCGAGGTCACGCGCTACCAGACGTCCATGGCCATGGGCACCACCGACTTCGGGCTGCGCGTCGCCTTCTTCCTCGCGCTGGGCGTGCTCGCCTACGTGTTCAAGGATCGCCTGAAGGACTTCGCCAAGGAATACCTCGGCCGCGTCGTGAGCCGCCGGCTCCCCGAGCGCGAGGTCATGGTCGAGTTCGACTACCGCGATCGCGAGGGCAGCGAGCGCCGCCTGACCCTCGCCCGCCAGCAGGAGTCGGTCGACACCGGGTCGACCCTCGAGCTCCCGCCCGAGGTCTACTACGTCTGGACCCGGCTCTCGCCCGAGCAGGGCAGGCGACCTCCCTGCGACGCGCTGCGCTACTCCAAGTCGCTCGTGGTGAACACGCGCGCGATCGGGGCGCTGGAATACAAGCGGATCTCCTTCAAGGACGTGCTGCGCTTCGACGTCAGCTCGTTCCTCGGCAACCTCGACGACCCGGCCCGCCAGCTCGCGCTCTTCGACAGCAAGCGCGCGAGCAGCGTGCTCGTGACCACCTCCAAGGTCTACTACCTCGACCTGGTCCTGCGCCTGACCAGCCGGGACGGCTTCGGGAACGAGCAGGTCCGCCTGGAGGCGGTGCGGGTCGTCCTCGACAAGTCGGGCCTGCTGCGCGTCGACCGCCCCGTGGAGGCGGGCCGCTACCACTACGAGGCGTGGGCGGCGTGACCCCCCTCGTCGTGCTCATGGCGTTCTCCGGGCTCGGGCTGGTCCTGTTCGGGCTGCGCGTGTTCATGCAGACCCTCGACGAGACGGTGGCCGCCCGCTCGCGCCCGCTGATCTCCGCGGCCACCCGCGGCACGCTGCGCCCCCTGGCCACCGGTTTCGGGGTGACCCTCGTGCTCCAGGCGAGCTCGGTCACCGTGATCGCGCTGCTGGGGCTCCTGCAGACCTCGTTGATCCCGCTGGAGGCCGCCCTGCTGGTCATGCTCGGGGCCACGGTCGGCACCTGCGCCAAGGCGTGGCTGTTCACCCTCCCCTTCGCCGTGCTCGGCCCGCTCCTCGTCGGGGGGGCGAGCGTGGCCCTCGTCCTCGCGCGACGCTACGTGCTCCGCACCGGGCTGCAGCTGGCCTTCGCCCTCGGGCTGGTGTTCCTCGGCTGGCACCTGGTCGCGGCCAACCTCGAGCCCGCGCTGCGGAGCGAGGCCTTGACCGCCTTCCTCGAGGGACTCGACGTCGCGACTCCTGCGGGGCTCCTGGGCGCGATCTGCTTCGGGGTCCTGCTGACGGCCGCGGTCAACTCGAGCAGCACCGTCGTGTTCCTGCTGCTCGTGCTGGTCGAGACCCAGGCGCTCCCCCTGCCCCTGGCCGCCGCGGTCGTGCTCGGGGCCAACGTGGGCACGACCGCGACCCCCCTCTTCGCGTCGCTGGAGTATCGGGTCGACGTGCGCCGCCTGGCCCTGGCCCACACCCTGGTCAAGCTGGCCGGGGTGCTGGTGGCTGCCTGCTTCTTCCGCTCCTTCCTCACGCTGGCCGCCGCGCTGACCGAGCCCCTGGGGGCCACGAGCGGCCCGGCCCGGCTGGCGGCGGTCCACACCGTGTTCAACCTGATCAACGCCCTGGTGTGGATCCCGCTCGTCCCTCGCCTCGCCCGCCTGCTCCGCGGCCGCGCGGCGCGGGCGCCGTTTCACGCGACCGCGTTCCTGGCCGCGCCGGTGCGCCGGATCCTGGCCAACGTCCCGGACGAGGCCCTCGAAGAGCTCGCCCGCGCCCGCGACCGTGCGCTCCAGGAGCTGAAGCTGACCAGCGACCGCATGCTGGCCGCCCTCGAAGGCAGCGAGCGCGACGCGGAGCGACTCGAGCCGCGTCACGACCTGCTCGACGGGGTGGTGGCCGGGCAAGAGCTGCTCTCGGCCCTCGCGCTGCGCAACCCCTGGACGCCCGCCCAGCAACGCCTGCGCGCGGAGCTGGACGCGCTGCACGCCATGGTCCTGGAGGACGTAGCCCTGGTCCGCAGCCTGCAGCTCGAGCCGCACGGCTACCGCCAGCTACGCCTGGACCACCTCCGACCGGGGCTCGCGGGCCTGCGCCACGCCCTCGAGGTGCGCTGGCACGACCTGCTCACCGGCGGCGCCGAGCCGCGCTCGCCCGACGACCTCGACGCCGCGGAGGGCGAGCTCCTCGAGCGCCTGCGCGGCAGCGGGCGGGTGACCGAGGCCGACCTGACCCACCTCGGCCGCCAGTTGGCGCACGTGCGCCGGATCGCCCAGCTGATCGAAGAGCTCGCGCTCCGCGGGCACCTCGCCAGCGAGGAGGACGTCTCGCCAGCGGCCGCGGAGCCCGCGACCCCTGACGCAGCCTCGCCCGCCGAGGGTGACGCCCAGTCCGCGCCCAGCGCCGCTCCGACCCCCGAGGAGCAGACCGCGCCGGCCGAGGCGCCGGCGTCCCGCTAGGCTCTGTCCGCAAACTCAGGTAATGGCCTCGCGCCGCACTCGTCGTCGTCCGACAAGGCGGGAGCCGGTCCGAGCGTAATGGGTTTACGTGGCCGGCGACCAACGCAGTCGGCGGCGACGA
>JAGQRJ010000199.1 GCA_020425635.1 Planctomycetota bacterium
GCGATCGCGCTCCTGACCGCGGTCGTGCACTTCGGCTTCCCGGAGGCCGCGCGGGTCAAGATGGGCGCCTCGGAGGCCTCCCTCGTCGAGCACATTCGCACCCAGATCCCCACCGACTGGTCGTTTCCCCTGCTCAAGCTGGCCGCGGGCTTCGCGGTGAGCCTCCTGCTCCTCGCCTACCTCGACACCCTGCTCACCGCGCTGGTCGTGGACAAGCTCGTGCAGGCCGACCTCGGCGGCGACGAGACCACCTCCCAGAACAAGGAGCTCGCCGCCCAGGGCCTGGCCAACGCCGCCGCGGGGTTGATCGGCGGGATCCCGGGCGCGCAGGCCACGATCCGCTCGGTGCTGATCCTCAAGGAGGGCGCGACCCTGCGCCTGGCCGGCGTCGCGGTCGGCGTGTTCGTGGTCCTCGAAATGCTCATGCTCCAGGACCTGATCGCGCTGATCCCCTCGGCCGTGTTCTCGGGGGTCCTGATCAAGGTCGGCTACGACGTCATGGACTGGCCCCCGCTGATCGCCAGCGTGCGACGCGCCCGGGGCAAGGTCCCGCCGCCCACCGCTCTGGTCCAGCACGTGGCGTGGATCGACATGCTGTTCGTCGTCGGCACGACGGTGGTCACGATCACCGTGAACCTGAACGCGGCCGTGGTGTCATTCCTCGCGCTGTTCTACTTCCTGCGTCGGGTGGGAGTGAAGGTCCCCGACTTCGCCAAGCCCCACCCCCCAGCGCCGCAGCCGACCGCGCGGGAGGAGCAGCTCGCCGCCTGAGAGGGCCCAGAAACGCCCGCTGGCGGGTGGCCAAAGCCACCCGCCAGCGCGTCCGTCCCTTCCCTGATCCTGATCTGTTCCGACGCCGGCCTCAGCCGCGCTCGGAGTCCCGCACGAAGGTCAGCTCGACCCACGGCGAGTCGCCCCACGGGCCGGTGCGCACCTCGGCGATCACCCAGCCTCCGTCGACGCGGCGCCGGCTGCAGGTGCCGGCGGTGCAGGTCTCCACCTCGTAGTCGTCCCCGTCCCCCATGGTTTTCTCCCCAAGGGACTTATCGGCAGCCAAGGGGGAAAATTTATTGGGATTCAATGTGTCGGTGCCCTGCGCTATGCCGGGGGTCCCGCGCGAGCTCAGGCCGTGGGCTTCGCCTCGAGGATCTCGATGTCGTAGCCGTTGGGGTCCTTGACGAAGATGTAGGGCGTGCGCCCCGGCTTGCTGCGCCGATACCACCAACCGCGCGCCTCGACCTGGGCCACGATCGGCTCGAGGTCGTCGACGTGAAACGCCAGGTGCCCGAACTGATCGCCGAGCTCGTAGTCGCGGCCGTCGGTGTTGTAGGTCAGCTCGATGTGGTATTTCCCCGCGTCGTCGGTGAGGAACACGAGCACCGCCTCGTCGCCGATCGCGCTCTCGCGGACCTTCTTCAACCCGAGGAACTCGGTGTAGAAGGTCAAGGTCTCGGCGAGGTCCTTGACACGGATCATGGTGTGGGCCAGGCGCATGGTCGACTCCTCGTGCTCGCGGTGAGCTCGGCAGGATAGCCGAGCCCGGCAGGGCTTCGGGGTCGGGGGCGGGTTGATTAGCATGCAGGCAGAAGGTGCCCCGTTACCGAGCTCCCCGCGACCCCCCGCACGATCTACGTCCGCCTGCCCAACTGGGTCGGCGACGTGCTCCTCGCCACGCCCTTCCTGCGCGCGCTGCGCCGCGGCTACCCCGAGGCGCGGATCGTGGTCCACGGGAAGGGACACACCCTGGGCCTGGTCGAGGCCGAGGGGCTGTGGGACGCGAGCGTGCCCCTGCAGAAGCCGGGGAAGCTGTGGCCGATCCAGGAGGGGCGCCGGGTGGCGCGCGAGGCGGGCCCCTTCGACCTCGCGCTGATCCTGCCCAACAGCTTCTCCTCGGCCGTGGTGGCGCGGCTGAGCGGCGCTCGGGAGCGGGTCGGCTACGCGCTCAACGGGCGCTCCCCGCTCCTGACCCGACCGCTCCCAGTCAAGAAGGTCGGGCGCCTGCGCCCGATCCCCATGGTCGACTACTACCTGGCCATGCTCGAGCAGCTCGGCGTCTCCACCGAGGGGATCGCCCGCCGTCCGCAGCTCAGCGTGTCGGCGGAGCAGCGCGCGGGCGCCGAAGCGACGCTGCGCGCCGCGGGGATCGCCGAGGGCGAGCGCGTGTGGGCGCTCAACTTCGGCGGCGCCTGGAAGACGAAGCGCTGGGTCCCGCACCAGGGCAGCCAGCTGATCCAGCTCCTGCGCGGGGAGGGGATCACCCCCTTCTTGCTCTGGGGTCCAGGCGAGGAGGCGCTGCGGGACGAGGTCGCGGCCGGCGCGGGCGGGACCGTGCCCGGGGCGGAGACCCTGGTGCCCCTCGGCGAGCTGACGCCGCTCCTCGAGCAGGTGGAGCTCATGGTCTCGACCGACTCGGGGCCCCGGCACTTCGGCGTCGCGGCGGGGGCCCCCGTGATCGTGCTCGTCGGCGGGACCCACCCCGACTACACGCACGTCGACTACGACCGCTACCGAGTCCTCTGCGCCGAGGTCGAGTGCTGGCCTTGCCACCTCAAGACCTGCCCGATCGACTTCCGCTGCATGAAGCTCCTGACCCCGCCGCACGTGCTGCAGGCGGGGCTCTCCTTGTTGAAGGAGCTCGAAGACCGACCCGCGTGAGTTACCCTGAAGCCGTGAACGCGCCGCCTCAAGCCCCCCCTCGCTTCCGGCCCCCCACCGTGCAGGCCCTGGGGCGGACCTGGCCGCGCGCCACGACGGTCGAGCGGGTCGCTTGGGGCGTGCACCTCGTCGCGGTCGTGGGGGTCCTGATCACGGCGCTGCTGCTCGACGCCGACCCGCGCGGCGTCGGGACCCACCAGCAGCTCGGCCTGCCCGAGTGCGGCTTCATTCCGCTCTTCGGGGGCCCCTGCCCCTCGTGCGGGTTCACGACCACCTTCACCCTCGCCGCCCACGGACACCTGATCTCGGCCTTCGTGAATCAGCCCTTCGGCTTCTTGATGTTCCTCGGCGCGCTCTCGAGCGTGCCCCTCGCGGCGATCGCCGTCACGCGCCGGGTGAGCTGGCTCGAGGCCACCGATCGCTGGCACTGGGGCAAGATCGTGGCGGCGACGCTGGCGCTGTGGCTGCTGTGTTGGGCCTACAAGTGGGCGATCTACACGGGCTAGCGTGTGAGCGCCTTGATCTTGCGCTCGGCGAGCTGCTTCTCGGCCAGCGTCCTCGCCCGCTCGAGGCCGCGCTGCCAATCGGCGAGGGCCTCCGGAAGCCGCCGTTGATCCTCCAGGATCGCCGCGCGCGCGAGGTAGGGCAGCGCCTGGTCGGGGGCTGCCTCGAGCGCCAGCGCCACGTCGCGCAGCGCCTGTGCGTGGTCTCCGCGCAGGCGATACACGTTCGCGCGACCGGTGAGCGCCCCGACGTGGCGCGGCTCGAGCTGCAGCACCGCCTCGAAGTCGCGCAGCGCGACGGTCGGAAGCTTGCGGTCGAGCGCGTTCAGCGCGCGGTTGTAGCGCGCGATCATGTCGTTGGGGTCGCGGTCGACGACCAGGCTGAAGTCGGCGTCGGCGGCGTCGAGCTTGCCCAGCGCGCGGTAGGCGATCCCCCGGGTGCGCAGGGCGCGAGGCGACTGCGGATCCAGCGCCAGCGCGCGGTTGAGCGCGTCGATCGCCGGCTGGAAGCGCCCGATCGCCATGCGCGTGAACCCGAGCTCGGTGAGGATCTCGGGGTCGCGCTCGTTGACCGCTACGGCGCGCTCGAGGAGCTCGAGCGCGCGCTTGGGATCCTCGAGCACGAGCGCGGCGCGGGCGCGCCGCAAGAACGCGGGTGAAGGGTCGGGGCTGAGCGTCAGGTAGCGCGCCCAGGCCTCCTCCGCCGCCTCCTCCCGACCCAGCGCGCGCAGCGCGGTCTCGCAGCGCTCCCACCCGGCCGGGTCCTCCGGAGCGAGCTCGGTCAAGCGCTGCCAGTCGGCGAGGGCCTCGAGCAGGGCCCCGCGGTTGAAGTGCACGTCCCCGCGGTAGCGAAGCACGTCGAGCTCGCTGGGGTCGAGCTCGTGGGCGCGATCCAGGGCGGCGGTCGCCTCCTCGAAGCGCTGCAGGTTGTAGAGCACGTAGCCCCGGTTGGCGTGCAGGCTCGCGCGCTCGGGGTCGAGGTCGATCCCCCGCTCGAAGTCCGCCAGGGCCTGGGCGAGACGCTCGGCGTGAAAGCGCACCACCCCGCGATAGAAGTAGGCCTCCGGGTTCGGGCCGTCGGCGAGGACGGCCGTGCACAGCGCCTCCGCGCGGGCCGGGTCCAGGTCGAGCAGGTCGATCGCCTGCTGCAGCCGCGGATCCCGCGCGACCGGGGCCTCCGCTGGCGTGGACTGGGGGGCCTCGGCGAGCGGCGCGGCC
>JAGQRJ010000200.1 GCA_020425635.1 Planctomycetota bacterium
AGCTCCTCGGGCAAGATTCGAACTTGCAGCCAAGTGGTTAACAGCCACCTACTCTACCATTGAGCTACCGAGGATTGTTTTGGGGCTACTTCTTCTTCTCGTCCTCTTCCTTCGTGGGCGCAGCCTTCTTCTTCTTGCCGCCGACCTTGATCTTCTCCGTGCGCACCTTGGGCAGGCCGAAGATCTTGTCGCCGTCGTTCCAGCGCTCCTGGTCACGAAGTTTTTGCAGACGCTCCCAACGGGTCAGCACGTTGCGGTGCCCGCCGCCGGACTTGGACAGTTTGAGACTCTTGTGAATCGACACGAGACGCTCCTCGGAAGGGCGTAGTTTACTCAGGGGGGGGTCCCCGTCAAGCCTTGACCCAAAGGGATTGTACGCGACCGACCCGAGCACCTGGAGGGGCGCTCGGGTCGGGTGGAGAAGCGAGTTGGTGTGCGTTAGTGGCTGTGCTACTTCGCGTTACGCCACTGGGCGTCGGAGAAGGTGCCCGAGCCGCCCGTGGGGTCCCGGGTCTCGTGGACCTTCTTGCGGATCCCCTCGTCGCGCGAGGCGAAGCCCTTGATCCGCACGCTGCCCCGCTTGTTGGTCGCCTGGAGCTCCAGGTGGCCAGCCAGGGGCGAGGCGGGGTTCTCGTTGAGCCAGGTCGCGAGCTGCTCGCCCTTCTCCGGGGTGGTGTAGCAGACCAGGAGGTCGAACTTCCCGTTGGCCGGGTTGCGCGCCGGGGCCGTGTTGCGCGGGGCGCTGGCGGGCAGCGCGACCGCGTTGCCGCGGGTCGCCACGGCGGGCATGTCGCTCTCGTCGGGCAAGAGGCTCGCCTCTTCGCTGGGGAGCATGGCCGGGGTCGGGTCGTTCTCGAGCTGGATCACGGCCACCTGGGGCGTGCTGGGCTCGGCGGCCGGCGAGGCGGTGGAGCGCCCGAGCAGGAACATGGCGATCGCCAGCCCGCCCATGAACACCCCGCCGATCGCGATCGTGTCCTTGCGCATGGCGAAGGTCCGCGCGAACACGCGGGTCAGGGTCTCGGAGCGCGCGATCAGGGTCGAGGGCGCCTGGGTCACGGTGCCCGTGGTCACCTCGATCGGCGCCGGGTCGACGGCGTCTTCGCCCTCCCAGTCGTCTTCGACCACGATCAAGGCCTCGCCGTTGATTTCGACGAACTCGCCCTCGGGCTCGGGCACGGGGCCGAGGCTCGTCGAGCGCCCGAAGTGGCTCGAGACCGAGCGGATCGGGGGCGTGGTTGGGGTGGGCTTGGCTGCGTGCTTCTGGGTGGCCTTGGCCATGAGCTCGAAGAGCTCGTCGTTTCGTCCGAAGATCTTCATGAGTAACACCTCTCCAAGGGCCCTATCGGTCAGGGCTGGGGGGTGTCTGAAGCTGGAAAGACTGCAGAGGCGCTAGCCCGCAAAGCTCACCACGAAGTGGTGAGTTTGCGGGGCAGCCGCCTGCGAAGCAGGCGGGCTAGCGGGCGGCGAGCTCGGCGGCCACGCGCAGGGCGGCCTCCATGGAGCTGGGGTCGGCCAGGCCCTGGCCGGCTATGTCGAAGGCGGTGCCGTGGTCGGGGCTCGTGCGCACGATCGGGAGCCCGAGGGTCACGTTGGTCGCGGTGCCGAAGCTCGCGAGCTTGACCGGGATCAGGCCCTGGTCGTGATACATGGCGATCACGGCCGCGTAGGGGGAGTCGGGGCGCGCGGCCTGGGGGAAGAGCGTGTCGGCGGCGAAGGGGCCGTGCACGTCGAGGCCCTGGGCGCGGGCGGCCGCGATCGCGGGGGCCACCACGCGCTGGTCTTCGTCGCCGAAGCGCCCGTTGTCGCCGCCGTGGGGGTTGAGCGCGCACACGGCCAGGCGCGGGGCCGCGACCCCGTGGGCGGCGAGGAAGCCCGCGGCGAGCGCGCAGGTCTCGACGATCCCCGCCTCGTCGATCAGCTCGGGGACCTTGCGCAAGGCCTCGTGGATCGTGACCAAGACCACCCGCAGGCTCGGCCCCTGGAGCAGCATGCGCACCCGGCAGCCGCCGAAGTGGTGGGCCAGCAGCTCGGTGTGCCCGGGGAAGGGCTCGCCGGCCAGGCCCAGGGCCTCCTTGTTGAGCGGCGCGGTGACCAGGGCCGAGCCCTCGCCCTGGGCCACCAGGCGCGCGCCCTCGCGCACGGCGGCGGCGGCCGCGCGGCCGCAGTCGGCGTGGGGGGCGCCGGAGAAGAGGAGCGCGGGGGGGCAGGCGACCTCGGGGGGGGAGTGCACGCGCAGCGGCGGAGCCACGGCCAAACGCTCGGCGGCGGCCGCGATCAGGGCCGCGTCGCCCACCAGCAAGCAGTCGCGGCGGCCCTCGAGGGCGCGCAGCGCGACCTCGGGGCCGATCCCGGCCGGGTCGCCGAGGGTCACGACCAGGGGCGGCGCGGGGGAGCGGGTCAGCGGTCTTGGCCTACGGGGTAGACGTTGGGCTCACCAGGCGGGTGCGTGTGCTGGAGGTCGCCGTCGCCGTGGTGGTGGTCGAGGTCGTAGTCGCCGTGGTGGTGGGTCGAGAGGTGCACGTGCTCGGTGTTGCCGTTGCCGTGGTCGTGCTGGAGGTTCCCGTCGCCGTGGTGGTGCTTGTCCGGGTGCGTGTGCTCGTAGTTGCCGTCGCCGTGGTGGTGGCGGAACTGGAAGTCGCCGTGGTGGTGCCCGCGGCGCGGGGTCGCGGGGGCGAGCTCGTCCTCGGTCAGGTCGGTGTGGACGGCGTCGGGGTCGTGGTCGCCGGCGTGGCTGTGGGACGTGCCGTCGGCGTGGGTGTGCTCGCCGGCGTGGTCGTGGTCGAGGTCGCCGTCGGAGTGCCGGTGGGTCGTGCCGTCGTCGTGGGTGTGGGCGTCGCCGTGCTGGGGGTCGTCCGGGTCCTCGTGGTCGTGGTCGTGGTCGTGGTCCTCGTCGCCGTCGTGGCTGTGCCCGTGGTCGTCGTCGCTGTCGCCCGCCGCCAGGCGGATCAGCCAGATCAGGCCCGAGATCGGGAGGAAGCCGGTGTCGAGCACGAAGGCGAAGGGCAGGTCGACCGCGGCGAAGACCGGGGCGCCGCCCCAGATCGGGCTCTTCTTCCCGCCGAGGGCCGCCCAGTCGTCGCGGGTCATGCCCCAGGGTTCGCCCGAGAAGGCGGCGACCGGGCTGCCGAGAATGCAGCCGGTGGGGCCGCCGAGGACGAGGGCGCAGGCCAGGGCGAGCACCGGCAAGCGGCGAGTGGGTGTCATGTCGAGTCTCCAGCAGCCCTGCGCGCGAGCGCCCAGCGTCCGACGAGCAGGAGCACGAACGGTCCGTATTCGACCGCGCGCGTCCAGGGGGACTCCTGCCAGGAGGCTGGCGTGACCCCGTCGTAGCCGAGCAGCACCGCATAGCTTACTGGCAAGGCGAGGCTGAGGAAGAGCCAAGCGAGGCGACCGGGGCGAAGGGCGAGGAGCGGCACGATCCACAGCGCATACCAGGGGTGCACCACCGGCGAGAACAGGAGGAAGAGCGCCCCCGCGGCGAAGGCGCTCTGCTCCCAGGTGAAGCGCCGGGCCGAGCGCCAGGCGAGGGTCGCCAGCACGAGCAGGCCTACCAGCAGCTTGGCCGGGACCTGGAGCAGGTTTTGGTGCAGGCCCAGGTCGTAGTCGGGGAGCTCGACCGCGACCCCCAGCGACTGCAGGCCCTCGGCCAGGGGCGGCGCGCAGGCGCGCACCAGGCCCGCGGCGGCGCCCGAGTGCAGGAGCAGGCCGTCGAGGAGCGCGAAGCCCCCGGCGTTGAAGCGCCAGCGCTCGGCGTAGGCCCCCAGCCCGGCGAGCAGGCCGAGGCCCAGGCGGGGGTCGCTGGCCACGTAGGGCAGGTAGCACAGGACCAGGGGCAGCGCGACCCAGGCGGCGGTCCTGAGCGGGCGCGGGCTGCGGCGCAGGAGCGCGGGGACCAGGAGCACCGGGAGGTATTTCGCCGCGATCGCGGCGCCGAGGGCCAGGGCCGCGCCGCGCACGCGCTGGCGCTCGTGGAGCTCGAGGGCCAGGAGCAGGAGCAGGATCGGGATCACCTCGAGGTGCGCCTGCCCGGCGACCTCGAGGATCGGGAGCGGGTGCCAGGCGTAGGCCAGGGCCCAGCCCGGCCGGCGTCCGCGACGGGCGAGCAGGCGCGCGAGCAAGGCCACGACCCCCAGGTCGGCGGCGACGAAGCTCAGGCGGAAGGCGAGCTCGCCCGGGAGCAGGGCCAGGGCCGCGAAGAGCAGCTCGAGCAGGGGCCCGTAGATCGCGGGGACCTCGGGATGGTTCACGCGCAGGAAGAGCCCGTCGCGCAAGGGGGCCAGGGCCTCGGCGGCGGGGGCCACGAGGTAGGGGTTCACGCCCGCGGCCTGGACCCGGCCTTCCCACACGTAGCGCGCGAAGTCGTGCGACAGGCTGGGCTCCATGCCGAGCGCGATCAGGCGGAAGGCGAGGGCCACGAGCACCAGCTCGCGCACGCGCCAGCGCAGGGGGAAGCGCACCTGCAGCGCGAGGGTCAGGAGGTAGACCACGCACAGCGACGACCACAGCGCGAGGAAGGTCGGGACCCCGCCGTTGCGCAGGTCGCCCGCGGCGCGGACGCCCGTCCACAGCACCGCGGTGCCCACGCCGCTCAGCACCCACAGTCCCCGCGTCACCCGGCGAGTGTATCCCACAGCGCTGCGGAACTATGCCGCAACCCACCCAGAGACGAACGGGATAAGCCCCGCGCGGGCAGATTGGCTTCGCAGTTGCTTCCTGCCGGGACTCAGCGAGGAGTCTATAGTGATAGCCGGAGGCCCCATGACCCTGAACGCCGAAGAGCAACGCGCCCTCGACGCGACCGAGAAGTTCTTCCGTGAGCCAGGCGAGTCGCTCCTGGGCCGCGCCAGCCGCGCGGTGTTCCGCCCGGTCGAGGCGCTGACCGAGCGCCTCGTGCCCGACCGCGTGCTCGAACTCGCCGGCGGCGGGGTCGAGGGCGTGCTCAAGGGGATCGCCACGATCAGCGACAAGACCCTCGACCTGGGCGGGGTGCTGCGCGAGGCGCGCAAGCACGCCGAGGTCGACCGGATCGAGGAGCTCAAGGACCAGCCGCTGAAGGTGGTCGACACGATCGCCGAGGCCTCGACCAGCCAAGGCCAGCTCCTGGCCGCGCTCGAGGGCGCCGGCTGCGGCGCGGGCGGGGTGGCCCTGCTCGCCGCCGACATTCCGCTGCTGTTTGGCGTGTGCATGCGCACCGTGCGCCACATTGGCGCCTGCTACGGCGTCGACCCCGAGCTCCCGGGCGAAGACGTGATCGCGTTCAAGGTGTTCGAGCTCGCCTGCGGCGGGACCCAGGACCGCTACGCCGAGCTGCTCGAGATCGACACCCTCGCCGACGAGCTCGACGGCCTCGAGCAGAGCCAGCGCGCCGAGAAGGCCGCCGTGCTCGCGGGGCTGTTCATGTCGCGCGAGGCGATCAAGAAGATCGTGAGCATGCTGATCAGCCGCAAGGTGTTCCAGACGATCCCGCTCGCCGGCGCGCTGGTCGGGGCCGGGTTCAACTACCTGTTCGTGGCCGACGTGGCCAAGACCGCGAGCATGGTCTACCGCCGCCGCTACCTCTACGCGCGGGCCAAGGTCCGCAGCTAGCCCGCGCCAAGGGGGCAGGTCCCTGCCCCGGCGGGACTGAGCACGTCCCGGGGGGCGCGTGGGTCCGGGTCAGCTCACGCGTAGTCGCCGACGCGCACCGAGGCGGGGCGGATCGCGGTGCCGTCCTGGAGGTAGCAGGGGACGACGACCGAGTGAATGCGCCGTGACTTGCGCGTGGGCTTGGGTCCGCCGACCTCCTTCTTGAAGCGGCCCACCAGGCCTTCGGTGTCGGCGCCCTCCACGACCTCGGTGTCGATCTGGATTCCGCAGCGCTGGCTGAGGTAGGCGCCGGCGCTGCGGAACACCACGTCCTTGAACACGAGCTCGCCGAAGGCCGCGCGCAGGCTACGGTCGGGGGGCGCGTGCGCGAGGGCGTCTTCGATCCGGTAGATCTGGTCGAGCACGAACTTGGTCAGGTCGCGGCGCGCCGTGGCGGGGGGGAGCACGTCTCCCCCCTCCTTGACCGCGTTGGCCATGTGGGTGCGCGTGGCGTGGATCCGCTTCTCGGTGCGGGTGAACAGCTGGCGCTGCGTGTCCTTGAGGAAGGGGTCGGCCAGGCGGCCCAGTCCGTCGTTCCAGAGGGCCAGCCGCTCGCGCACGTCGAACAGCGCCTGATCCAGGGCCACCGCCTCTTCGTCGTCGAGGGACACGCCGCGCATGAAGCGGGCCTTCTGCAGCACGCGCTCACCGAAGAGCACCAGCGGGCGCAGCGCGGTCACCCCCGCGGGCCCCTCGCGCGGCCGCACGAAGGACCAGCGCTGCTCGGCCGCCACGCGGAAGGGCGCGAGCGCCTCGCGCAGCTCGTCGAGGTTGCGCACGCCGTCGAAGCGCTCGACGCGCAGGTCTCCCGCGCGCACCAGCCGGCGCACGAGGAACGCGCCGGGCTTGTGGAGCTCACAGGTCGGCTCGTCGTCGAGCCGGAAGTCGATCAGGCCCGACTCCCACAGGGCCTGGAAGAGCTTGACCTCGACTTTGCGCCGCTCGGCCTCGGGCGTGTTGAGGCCGACCCACTCCGCGAGGCCCTTGAGCCGCGCCTTGACCTGGCTCGGCACGCACTTGGAGTCGAGGAGCGGCTGCAGCGCTTCCTGCAGCTCGGTGTCGCCGCCGCCCCCGCCGCGCGGGCGGGACGCGCCCACCACCCCCTCCATGCTGTCGCGTGCCACCGACGACTCGATCAGGAGCAGGGCGTTGCGCAGCTTCTCGGCGGGCGCCTCCATGCCGGGCAGCAGCCGCAGGCCTTCGTAGACCTGGCTGATCACGGCCTGGGCCTCCTTGGCCTCGGACTCGAGCTCCTCGCCCTCGCGCCCGACCCGCAGCCGCCCCGCGGGGTCTTGGTCGGGGCGCACGCGCTTGAACGCCGCGTGCGCCGCGCGCCGCGCCGCGTCGGCCGTGTCGGCATACACGTGGCCCGCGTTGGCGCCGTCGACTTTGACCTCCCAGCGTTTCATTGTTGACCATTGAACCAAGCCTGCCCCCCGCGGGGGGGAATCTCGGGTCCGCTTCCGCCGCCTGGGCGAGGCAGCTCACTCGCGGCCTTCGCGGCCGAGCAGGCCGTCGGCGTCATTCATGGACCTCGACACCTGCAGGGCCCCCCACGAGCACTTCGTCGGTCCGGACGAGCCCGGTGGGACCGTTGCTGGCAGGCGGGTGATCCGCGACACGCGCCGGCGCACCCCGCCGGTTTCGCAAGCGCCTAGCCCAGCTTCGGCAGGCGCTCGGTCGCGCGCACGGGGTCGTCGGGGAAGCGGTGCCGGCCGTCGGGGGGGAGCGCGCTCGCGATCACCGAGGCCACGCGCTCGGTGAGCAGGCGCTCGCGGCTCGCGCGGTCCTGGCCGCGCCCGACCTCCCTGGGGTCGATC
>JAGQRJ010000025.1 GCA_020425635.1 Planctomycetota bacterium
CCCCCGCGCGGCGGCGGAAGAAGATCTCGCGGATCTCGCGCAGGGGGTAGCCGCTGGCGTTGAGGTCGACGATCAGCTGCAGGTCGCGGAGCACCGTGCGGGCGTAGCGGCCGCGCCCCGCGGGCTGGATCAAGCCCAGGGTCGCGTAGCTGTAGAGGCGCTGGCGGCTGACCCCGCTCAGGCGCATGACCTCACCCGTGGTCAAGAGCTCGCTCACGACGCGGGCTCGGCCAGCTTCTCGCGCACGACGTCGAGGACCTCGCGCGGGGTCGGACGGCGGGCGGCGCCCCAGAGGTTGAGCATGCTCGGCTGCTGCACGAAGGTGTAGACGGGCGCCTCGCCCTTGTAGACGAGCACCGCGGGCTGAATGAAGCCGTCCTGGTAGCTCCAGGCCTTGGGGTGCTTGCGCGAGATCGGGATCCCGTAGCGATCGGCCACGGCGTGGTCCTCGTCAGAGAGCAGCGGGAAGGGGATCGCGAGCTTCTGCTGGAAGCGCCGGTTCGACTCCGGGGAGTCGGCCGAGATCAGGAGCGGCTCGACCCCGAGCTCCGCGTAGTCCGCGCTGAGCTCTTTCATGCCCTCGACCTGAGAGCGGCAGAACGGTCACCAGTAGCCGCGGTAGAAGAAGATCAGCGGTGTGTGGGCCGCGCGCCAGGCGGCGTCGAAGGTGAAGGGCTCCTCGGACTCCCGGGGGAGCGTGAAGTCGAAGGGGCCCCGCGGGTCGACGTTGTGGGCGATCGAGCTCACGCGTTCTCCGTCAAGTTCTCGAGCAGGGAGCGCGGCGAGAGGAACAGGCACCACGCCGCGTTGGCGAAGTTGATCGCGTCCCAGTTGTTGAGCCGCACGGGGTCGTCGGTCTTCTCGAGCACGCGCCCGTTGATCTCCGTCCCGTTGGAGCTCCCGAGGTCGGCCAGCAGCCAGCGCTCGCCGTCGCGGGTGAGCTTGGCGTGCCACTTGGAGATCGCGTCCTTGCGCAGGGTGATGTCCGCCTTGCTCGTGCGCCCGATCTTGATCTCGGGCTGCTCGATCAGGGGGAAGGCCAGGCTCGGCTTCGACGCGGGGGCGTCGCTCTCCCCGCGGGCGTAGCTCACGAGCAGGTAGGGCGTGGCGTGGCGCAGGAGGAAGCGCCGCGAGCCGAGGGTCTCGAGCTCGGCGTAGAGCTGCTTGATCTCGAGGGCCTGGATCGTCTGGATCGGGGAGAGCAGGGCCACGAGGTCGTCGGTGTCGGCGAAGGCGAAGCGTCGCCCGCCGAACTGGACCGGGATCAGCCCGGGGAGCTCGGCGCTCGCGCCGGGCTCGACCCGCTCGCGGTTGACGAAGGTCCCGTTGGTCGAGCCGAGGTCCTTGACCCGCCAGGCGTCGCCGTCGCGCTCGAAGCGCACGTGCTCGCCGCTCACCGACTCCTCGCCGCTCAGCGACACGTTGCACGAGGAGCTGCGCCCGAGGGTCGCGCCGGCGCTGAGCGCGTAGACGCGGGCCTCCGCCGAGCCCCGGCTGCGCTTGAGGTCGAGCAAGAGCTCCTCGTCGAACTCCATGGTCTTGACCGAGGTCGTCGCCCCGCCCTCGGGGGTCTTCGACAGGCGGTTCATGCCCTGGGGGTCCTGGGTCGGGATCTCGACCAGGAAGGGCCCCGGCGCGAGCTCCTTCAGCCCCTCCCGTCCGCGTGACTCGACGGTGCGCATGACCTCGCTGACGAGGAAGCCCGAACTCATAGCTGCTCCTGCTCTCTTCTCTGCCCAGAGATTATGGCAGGCTCCGCGGCCGGCGGTAGCCCGGTGGCGCTCAGGCCTAGCGCTGCAAGAACACGTTCAGGCTCGACGCACCACGGCAGGCGACCACGAGGTCCAGGCGGCCGTCGCCGTCGACGTCGAGGATCGCCGAGCCGAGCGGCGAGTTCGAGGTCGCGAGGGTGATCGGCCCGAGGAACGCGTCGGTGTAGTTCGTCGTGTCCTGGGCGTTGGGGTTCTTCAGGTAGACGCCGACGAGGTTGTCGCCGCCCCAGGGGATCGCGAAGTCGACCAGCCCGTCGTTGTTGAGGTCGCCGAAGGCCGGGGGGCCCGGCGAGCCGCCCACGGTGAGCGGGATCTCCGCCAGGTAGGTCGGCGCCGTCCCGGGGCCGGGCCCGATCCCGGGCGCGGGGGCGCCGGGGGTCACGGTGAACAAGAGCGAGGCGGTGCCCGAGGTGAAGTCGGTGATCACGAGGTCCTGGAAGGTGTTGGGCCCGCCCAGGTCCTGCTCCCCGATCACGACCGGGATCGAGGTCGGGGTGAGGAAGGTCGCGAAGTCCGAGGCCGCGGGCGCCAAGGTCTTGTCGTCGGCGCCGAAGAACACCCGGATCCCCGAGGGCCCCGACTGCCCGACGACCAGGTCGGGGAAGCCGTTTTGGTCGTAGTCGAAGACCTGCATGCCCGTGATCGCGCTGACCCCGAAGTTGATCACGATCGGGGTCGGGTCGAAGGCCCCGGCCCCCAGGCCGCGGTAGATCACCACCGAGGCCGCCTGGTTCATGCCCAGGATCAGCTCGGGCGCCCCGTTGTTGTCGTCGAGGATGTCCCCGATCGCCGCGCTGAAGCCGATCGGCGCGGTCGAGCCGCCGGTGAACAGCACCGCGCTGGGGCTGGCCTGGTCGACCTGCGGGTTGCTGCTGATCCCGATCAGGGCGCCCGTGGTCGTGGGCACGTTGGGCGCCGCCGCGGGCAGGAGCTGCATGGCCGAGAGCAGGTCGCCCACGCCGTCCTGGTTGTAGTCCGCGATGTCCATGAAGAACGGCCCGCTCGGCGCCGCCCCGGAGATCAGCCCGCTGGTGAAGGGCGCGATCGAGAAGTCGTAGGTCCGGATCGACTGCAGCGAGCCGAGGGCGGGCTGGAAGACCTGGATCCGGTTGTCGTTGGTCTGGCTGACCGCGAGCTCGGGGAAGCCGTCGCCGGTGAGGTCGCCGCTCGCGAGGAGCAGCGGCGTGCCGCTGAGCGGAATCGGAATGAACTGGTCGAGGGTGCCTGCCGTGGTCTGGAGGAAGATCGAGGCGTCGAGGCTCAGGCCGTTGGCCACGCCGAGGTCGTTGCGCAGGTCGCCGTTGAAGTCCTCGACCACGATGTCGAAGGGCTGGAACGAGGTCGTGAGCCCGATCGGCGCGGCCCCGGTGAGCACCGCGTCGGTCGGCCCGGGGTTGACCCCGAAGGTCGGCGTCGGCACGCCCTGGCCCAGCGCGGCGCTCGCCGCGACGTTCCCGCTGTTCTTGTAGAACAGGAGCTCGTTGTTGAGCTGCATGGGCACGAGAATGTCCACCCGCCCGTCGCTGTCGACGTCGGTGATCTTGGGCCGCCCGCACTGAATGTTCGGCAGCGAGATCGCGGCCGCCAGGCGGAAGGGCAGCACGCCGGGGACGAGGACGGTCGAGCTCCCCGTGTCGTAGGGCGCGCGGTTGTCGGGGTTCGCGCCGCCGGTCAGGGTCGAGGCGCTCGCGTTGAAGTTCAGCGAGACCGGCCCGGCCGAGAACGGGTCGTAGAGGAACACGAACATTTGCCGCGAGAGCTGGCTGACCACGACGAAGTCGTTGGCGTTGTCGCCGTTGAGGTCGCCGATCGCGATCCCGCGGGTGTCGCCCTGGACCGGCGTGAAGGCGTCGATCTGCGCGTCGGTCAGCCCGGGCTGCGAGGTCTGCGAGAGCAGGAAGGCGAGCAGCGGGGCGAGGGGCACCTTGACCCCGTGGAAGGTCCCGGGCTCGTCCACCGGAACGTCGTCGCTGGCCGAGGTCTGAATGTAGAAGGTGAGCGACATGTCGAGGGCGTTGGCCGTGATGATGTCCGGCAGCCCGGGGGGCACGGTCGTGCCGCCGTTGAGGTTCAGCACCCCCGTCAGCGGCGGGTTGAGCCCCGCCCCGGTGAGGGTCGGGCCGAGCACGCCCGCGTGGGCGATCGAGGTCACGTCGGCGATCGCCATGTGCGTGGGGCCCACACCCATGGGGGTCGGGTCGAGGTAGTAGGGGTTCCCGTAGAGCCCGCCGGCCAGGCGCCGGCGGATCACCACGGCGCCGCGGTCGAGGTTCGCGCCGCTGGTGGCCATGGGGATCTGGAGCTGGCTGAAGGCGTGCAGGATCACGAGGTCGGTGCCCCCAGCCGTCCCGGCGCCGTCGACCTGGACCTCCTCGAGGTCCTGGATCAGCCAGCCGATCGAGTCTTGCCCGGCGGCGATCGGCGGCGCCCCGGGGAGCGCGGGGACGCCCGTGCCCGGGTCGAAGGTCGGCGCGCGCCGGGTGAGGCGGTCGGCCTGGGCCGACTGGTAGGTCGCCGTGGTGAAGTTCAGGTTCCCCGAGGGGCCCTTCTGAATGTGCAGGGTCGCCTGGTGCGCGGCGGTGCGCGCGATGTTCGTGCTCCCGGTCAGCGCGAAGTCCGTGCCCGCGTTGGTCAGGATCAGCGCGACGCCGCCGCCGGCGGCCGAGTTCCCGAACAGGCCCGCGTCGCCGGTGGTGTAGGACGCGTGGGGCGAGTTGGCCACGATCAGGTCGACGTCGCCGTCCTGGTCGAAGTCGGTGGCGACCGCCTCGCTGGGGGAGCAGGTGTTGTTGAGGAAGGTGTTCGTCTCGAAGCCCATGGGGGGCGCGGGGACCCCGGTCACGGTGGGGAAGCCGCCGCCGACGGTGTTCGTCGAGACCGGGGCGTCGAAGGAGAGCCCCGAGTTGGGGAGCACCGTGATCGTGCCGCCGACGGTCGTGTTGCGCCCGGTCGCGGAGCCGGTGCCCACGATCCCGGCGGTGGTGACCACGATGTCGTTGGTCTGGTTGACCCCCGAGAGGCGCCCCGACGTGATCCCGTGCACGTCGTTGGCGAGGCTGATCGCCTGCTGGTCGGACATGGGGCCGTTGGAGACGAAGAACGGGGCCGAGGTCGCGGCGACGGTGCCCGAGCCGTCGGAGACCGTGACCGTGAGCTGGATCAGCTTGTTGTTGCCCGCGCCGAGGTCGGTGAAGCTGTCCCACACGGAGTTGATCAGGTTCGGGCCGCTGTTGAGCGCGATCGTGCCCAGCCCTTGCCCGCCGGTGAGGGTCGCGTTGCCGAAGCGCCCGGCGGTGAGGTCGCTCCACTGGATCCCGACGAGGGTCACCGACTCGGGGTCGACCTCCTCGACGCGGTAGTTGATCGCGACGTTGAAGGCGTCGGTGTTGGGCTGCACGATCTCGAGCGTCACGGGGGTGTTGTTGACCACCGCGAAGGTGTTCGAGACGGCCTCGGTGCCCATTTGGTTGTCGATCGTGTCGATCGGCTGGATCCGGATCTGGATCGAGTTCGCGTTCTGCGAGGGGAAGGTTCCGCCCGAGTTCCAGGTCAGCGTGTGCTGCACGCCGGTGGGGCTCGAGGTCAGCCCGGTGAGGCTTCCGCTGAGGATCAGGCTCGCCGGGATCGTCTGGAAGCCGTTTCCGGAGTCGACCTGGAGCACGACGTCGATCAGGTCGCTCTCGGGGTCGGTGAGGGTGAACCCGATCACGATGTTCTGCGAGAGCGAGCCGTTGAGGTTGGGGATCGAGACCGTCGGGGTCTGGTTGGTGTAGACCAGGCCCGAGAAGGTGGTCGAGCCGCCGTTGGGGTTGGTCACGACGAGGGCCACGGGACCGACCACGTTGACCGCGGGCAGGGTCACCCGGATCTCGGACGGCGAGATGAATTGCACCTGCGCGGCGACGCCGCCCACGCTGGCGGTCACGTCGGGGGGGAAGTTCGACCCCGTGACCGTGATCACCTCACCGCCGCCGTGGCTGCCTTGCAGCGACGAGACCCCGAGCACGACCGGCGCGGGGGGGGCGTTGTTCGAGGAGCTCGAGCTCTGGGTGGCGATCAGCGCCGCGATGCCGGCGACCACCCCGCAGCCGCTGGTGGTCAGGGCGAGGGCGCCGAAGGTGGCGACCGAGAACGCGAGCGAGAAGGCGCGAGAGGACGTCATGAGCGCTGTCCCTCCAGGGTGGGGGTAGCAAGTTCGCGCCCAGCGCATAAGGCCAGTGGGCGACGGCGCAGGGCCCGAACGCGGCGCGCGCGGGTCTCTGATTGCACGCCTCGGGTTCGAAGGTGAACGGTGCAGGGGGTCTCAGTCTTCATGGGGCTCCTCTGCGTCGTCGTCGTCGTCGGGCGCGTCGCCCTCGTCGGGGCCCTGCGCCCCGCCGTCGGTCTGCGCGGCGCCCGCGTCCGTCGCGCCCTCGTCCGTCGCGCCGCCGGGGGCGCGGGGCACGGCGAGGGTGAACGCCCGCGCGAGCGAGCCCTCGCTGTAGGGCTCCTGGGGCTGGCCGAAGTAGGCCGACTCGGCGACGGCCTTCTCGCGCACGTAGGCCGAGAGCTCCTCGTGATCGACCAGGCCGTTCTCGTCGCGGTCGGCGGCGCCGCCGAGGCCCGCCACGAGGTGGTAGCTGAACAGCGACGACCCGAGGTGCTCCGAGGTCATGAGGGTCGACTTGGGGCTGGTGGAGAGCAGCGCGTAGCCGCCGAGCGCCTCGGCGAGGGCCTTGCCGTCGGCGCCCGCCGCGGGGGGGGCGACGCCCGAGCGCACCGAGCGGCCCTGGCCGTCGAAGCCGCAGTCGAGGATCACGACCTTCTCGCCGGCCACGGGCGCGAGCAGCGCGCCGAGCTCGGCGAGGGTCACCGGCTCCGCGCCCTCGGCCTGGTTGAGCAGGATCGAGGCCTGGCCGTCGGGCTGCCGCGTGCCGTAGCCCGCGAAGTAGACGATCAGCTGGTCGTCGGGGCGCATGCGCCCGGCGATCTCGTCGAGGGTGGCGCTGAGCTTCTCGCGCGTGGCGTCGCTGCCGATCAGCTCGTAGACCGCGCGCTGCGCGAGCCCGTTGCCCGTCTCGGGGTCGGAGAGGGTCTTGGCCAGGGTCCGCGCGTCGCTGGCGGCGTAGGGCAGCGCGGGGAAGCGCACGCTGTCCTGGTAGTAGGAGACGCCCACGATCAGGGCCAGGGTCTTGCGCATGCTGTCGCGCACGTCGGCGCGGGTCAGCTGCCCGTAGAACTCGTCGCGGAGCTGCCCCCCGAGGGCGCGCCCGAGCTGGGCGCGGGCCGCGGGCAGCAGGTTGCCCGCGATCTGGCGCCAGTTGTCCGGCCCGTTGAAGGGCGTAATGAAGCCGAAGAAGTGCCAGCCGCGGTCGAACTCGTCGAAGCTCCCCGAGACCTTGACCGGGATCACGCTCTCGTGGAGCACCCGGCTGGAGTCGACACTGCGCACGCTGACCTGGGCGTCGAAGCTCAGCGAGTAGTCCTCGTGGGCGACGAACCAGGCGGGGACCATCCACAGCAGCCAGTTGACGATGTTCGGCACCCACCAGCCGTTGTGCCCGTCGAAGTTGGTGCGGAAGTCCGCGAGCTTGATCTGGAGCAGGAGGTCGTCCTGGTTGTCCCAGGCGTCGTTCATTTGCCCGACGTAGTCCTCGCCCTTGGCCGCGCGGACGTCGGGGAACACCGCCGCCGCGTTGACCCAGGCCGCGAGGTCCTCGCGCACGAGCCGCGCGTCGATCACCTCCTGGGGCTGATACTCCTTGGGCTTCTCGTCGTCGGCCAGCTCGAACTCGATCGAGGCCACCGCGACCTTGAGCGGCAGCGCCTCGGGGGCCTCGCCGGGGAGCCGCGCCGGTGGAACCTCCCCGGGGGGGATCGACGAGCAACCGAGGCCGAGCAGGCAGCACGCGAGGGCGCCGACCCAGCGCGGGGCGCGCGCGGTGTTCGTGTTCATGGGGTCTCCGGCTTCCAAGCGCTGAATCAAGATCTGGCCTTACTGAGCGGGGACTACGAGTCGGAAGCCGACCCGTCCGAGGAGCTCGGTCGGGGGGACCGCCGGGGGGTGCCCGGGGGTCGTGCCGATCCGCGCCAGGTGGCGCGCGAGCCGGGTGTCCGCGGCGAAGCTGGCGCCCTTGAGCCCCGCCTCCCCGCCGTCGTTGACCCACTCCGCGACGTTGCCGCCGGCGTCGAGGATCCCCAGCGCCGAGCGGTCGCTGCTGAGGGACCCCACCGGGCGCGGCTGCAGCTCGCGCTGCCAGGCCCCGTCCTCGAAGCGGTCGCCCCAGGGGTAGTCATTGAGTCGGCCGCGCGCGGGGTCGTAGCCCGCCGCGGCGACGAACTCGCGCGTGAGGGGCAGGCGCCAGCGCACGCCGCTGGTCTTCGCCTTCCAGCGGGCGAAGGCCCGGGCCTCGAACACGGTCACGCCGCGCACCGGGCGGTCGGCGTTGGCCTCGTCGCCGTAGGTCCCGTCGCGCCAGGTGCGCGGGCCGGGATACTTCGTGTCGCCCGGGGTCCCGTCGACGAACTGCGCGCGCAGGCCGCGGCCGGTCGCGTCCCAGAGCGCGTCGTCGGAGTAGCCCCCGGCGTCGACGAAGGCCTTGTAGTCGGCGTTGGTGACCTCGTGGATCGCGGCGTAGAAGGGCTCGACGCCGAGCGCCTCGACCGCGCCCACGTAGACCGTGCCTTCGAGCCGCTTGTCCTCGAGCAGGCGCGCGCGGTGCGCGCGCTCGGCCTCCAGGCTGGCCACCTGGCTCGTGCCCGCCACCGCGCGGATCGCGGCGTCGAGGGCGGCCAGCCCCTGGGTCCGGGTCTCCGCGCGCTGGAAGAGCGTGAACGCCTCGCTCCGCGCCTCGGTCGCGATCGCCGCCGCGCACTCCTCGGCCAACGCCGTGGCCGGCTCCTGGGCCTGCCCCTCGAGGTAGGGCAGGGCCTCGCGCGCGAGCGCCAGCCCGCGCCCCGGGTTGCCCTGGCCGAGCTCGAGCCGGCCCTGGTCGAGCCGCCGCTGCGCCTCTTGCCGCAGCGCGGCCTCGACGAGCTCGCTGTCGGCGGCCACCTGCGGGTCGTTGGGCATGGCGACGCGCGCCTGGCGCAGCTTCTGGCGCGCGAGGATCCAGTCCTTCTGCTGGATCGCCTGGCCGGCCTCGCCGTAGATCACGCGGCCGCTGGTCAGGCCCTCGATCCCCTTGCGGATCCGCTCGACGTCGGCCTGTCGCGCGCCGACCGCCTGCAGGCGCTCGGCCTCGGCCAGCCAGAAGCCCGCGAGGCCTGGCTGCCCGGAGGTGAGCGCGCGGTCGGAGAGGGTCAGCGCGAGGCTCACCTTCTTGGCGGCGGCCTGGGCGCCGACCGGTCCCTCGCCCTCGGGCGCGAGGACCAGGGCTTCGGAGACGAGGGGCACCGCGTCGAGGGGCTCGGCGACGGTCTCGGCCTCGGCGAGCAGCTTCTTGGCGTCTTCGAGCTTGCGCTCGGTCGCCTCGCGCTCGGCGCGCTCCTTCGCCTTCTGCGCCTCGACGATCGCCAGCTTCTCGGACTCGAGCTTGGCCTCGCGCGCCTTGGCCTCGGCCTCGTCGAGCTTCCGCTGCTGCTCGGCGCGTTCGCGGTCGTCGATCGACTGCTGGACCTGCTTGATCTGGCTGCGCTTGGAGTCGATCGCGAGCATGCCCGCCTGGGCCGCGGTGTTGTCGGAGTCGTCCTGGAGCACGGCGTTGTAGACGCCGGCTTGCTCGGCGAGCAGCGCCCCCAGGGGCTCGTGCTGGGCGGGGTCGTTGACGTCCTTGGCCTCGATCCGCTCGTTGAAGCTCGCGGCCTGAGCGAGGAGCCCGTCGATCTTTCGCTGGCGCTCGCCGCTCTGGTAGACGAAGAAGCTCAACAGCGAGATCGCGGCCACGAGCAGGAACGCCGCCACGGCGACCCCCGCCTTGTTGCGGCGCACGAACTTCTTGACCCGGTAGCCGAGGCTCGCCGGGCGGGCCTCGATCGGCTCCGAGTTGAGGTAGCGCTCGAGGTCCTGGGCCAGCTCGAGCGCGCTCTGGTAGCGGCGCTCGCGCTCCTTCGACATGGCCTTGTTGACGATCGCGTCGAGGTCGCGGTCGAGGTCCTTGTGCAGGGTGCCCAGGGGGACGGGGTCGTCGTCCTGGATCGCGAGCACGATCCGCGCCACGGGCAGCCCGTGGAAGGGCGGCTTCCCGGCGAGGAGCTTGTAGAGGATCGCGCCCAGGGCGTAGACGTCCGAGCGGGTGTCGACGTCGTGCACGCGGCCGGCGGCCTGCTCCGGCGGCATGTAGTGCGGGGTGCCCAGGACCTCGCCCTCGACGGTCCAGCTGACGTCGGTGTCGAACTCGCTGGTGATCTTCTTCGCGATCCCGAAGTCGATGATCCGCGGCTCGCCGGCGTCGTTGACGAGGACGTTGTCGGGCTTGAGGTCGCGGTGAATGATTCCGCGCAGGTGGAAGTGGTGCACCGCGTCGGCGACGGTGCGCATGATGCTCGCGATCGTGTTGGCCGAGGCCTGGGTCTCGACCACGTAGTCGTCGAGGACGAGGCCCTCGACGTAGTCCATGGTGTAGAAGGGGTAGCCCGCGACCTCGCTGATCTGGTGGATCGGCACGATGTTCGGGTGGTGCAGCGCGGCCGCCGACTCGGCCTCGGCCAGGAAGCGCCGCCGGCGGACCTTGGAGGCCAGCGCGCCGCCGCGCATGACCTTCAGCGCCACGATCCGGTTCAGGCTCTGCTCGCGCGCCTTGAACACGACGCCCATGCCGCCCTCGGCGACGCGCTTGATCAGCTCGTAGTTCGCGAACTGACCGCCCTCGCCGGGGAAGCCCTCGATCCCGCGCTTGCTGCCCTTCTTGCGCTTGGTGCCCACGGTGTCGAGGGTCGAGGCGATCGTGCCGCCCCCGGTGTCGCCGTCGCCGGTGCCGGTCCCGGTGCCCGTCCCGGTCCCGGTGCCCGTCCCGGTCCCGGTGCCCGTCCCGGCGCTGCGCCGTCCGCGGGCCTCCTGGAGCTGCTTCTGCACCTGGGCCAGGAGCTGCATGGCGACCTTGTGCTCGACGATCCCCTCTTGCCGCAGGTGCTCGGTGAACAGGACCTTGCGCTTCTGCGCCTGCTTGAGCGCGGACAAGACCTTGCCCCGCTCGGCGAGGCCTTCGGAGATCAGCGCCCGGGCGAGGGCCGCCTCCTCGATCCGCCGGCGGACCTTGTCGGAGACGAGGTCGATCACGGCCACGCGCCCGCTGGGGCTGGGCTCCTCCTCGTCGCCCTCGTCGAGCTCGTCGAAGTCCGAGGGGTTGGCGAGCACGAAGTCGGCGCCGATCCCGCCGCCGATCGTCGACGAGCCGTCGTCGGCGAAGCCCCGGGGGGAGTCGAGGGGCGCCATGGTGGACGAGGCGTCCTCCTCGTGCGGCTCTTCGTAGCCGGCGAGGGTCCCGCCCGCCTCCTCGGGCTCGAGCCCGGCGAGGGTCCCACCGCCGCCGGCGAGGGTCCCGCCGCCGACCGTCC
>JAGQRJ010000201.1 GCA_020425635.1 Planctomycetota bacterium
ACGGGCCGCGGGCGCCGGAGCGAAGCTCCGAGACCTCACCCCCAACGGGCCGCGGGCGCCGGAGCGAAGCTCCGAGAGCTCACCCCCAACGGGCCGCGGGCGCCGGAGCGAAGCTCCGAGACCTCACCCCCAACGGGCCGCGGGCGCCGGAGCGAAGCTCCGAGACCGCACCCCCAACGGGCCGCGGGCGCTGGAGCGAAGCTCCGAGAGCTCACCCCCAACGGGCCGCGGGCGCCGGAGCGACGCTCCGAGGGCTCACCCCCGACGAGCTGCTCGCGCTGCCTTCGGGCCGGCGGGGGCCGTGTCGTGGAGCGCCCCTTACGGATCTGCACGCGCACGGTAGAACGGGGGGTATGAGCTTCTTCGTGGCGTGTGGCTTGGCGGGGCTGGTGGTTGCCTTCCACCTGCTGACCCTGCAGTCGGAGTTCCTCGCCTGGCGCAACGCCCGGCGGGGGCTCTACGACCTCGACAGCCTGCAGACCAGCACCGGGATCATGCGGCGACCCGAGCTCGAAGACCTGATCGGGCCCCCGGGCGAGGACTCGCTCTATCGGGTCGACCCCGGCACCTGGTCGCGGCTGCCGCGCCTCCACCCGCTGGCGCGCCTGGCCCTCGGGCCAACCGACGGGATCGCCGCCCTCGCCCTCGGCTGCGCCGCCCTCGGCGTGACCCTCGTGGGGGGCGAGCCCGCCTGGGGCTGGGTCGGCGCGGCCCTGGGCGCGTTCTTGTTCGAGGTGCTGGTGGCGACGATCTACGTGCTCCGCTGGCGCCCCGACGAGGAGGTCGACGAGCCCGAGCTCCCCAGCGACGAGGCGCTGGAGGGCATGGCGGCGATCCCCAGCGCTCGCGCGCTGGGCGAGGTGCTCGACCTCGAGCTGCGCCGTGTCGAGCAGAGCCTCGAGCGCACGCGGCGGCACGGCGGCCTCACGTGGTGGGAGCGCAAGTTCGACACCTGCGTGGACCTCTGGAGTCGCCGCGGCGTCCGCCGCGAGCGGCTGCGCGCAGCGAAGCTGCTCGAGTCCTCCGAAGCCCTGGCCGAGCAGATTCGCGAGCAGCGTGAGGCGCTGCGCACGCTGATCCGCGCCTCGGACGACCTCGACGAAGCGGTGGAGCTCTGCGAGCACGAGCTGCACGTCGAGCGAGTCCTGACGGCGCTCGAGGGCGAGGCCGCCGCCCGCTGAACCCGAGGCGGGCGGGCTACCTGCCGCCCCGCGCCGCGCGCGCCTGGCGCACCGCCTCCTCGCGCGGCAGCCGGGTGTAGTCCGTCCCGTGGACCTCCGAGAGCCCCGCCAGCAGCGCGGTCATGAAGTGCTCGTAGGCCCAGGCGTTGTCGGTCGTCTTGTCGAGGGCCTCCTCGAGGACCCGGCGGATCTCCGCCGAAGGGTGGGCCTTCCAGAGCGCGCTCAGCGCGCGGACCGCCGCCGCGCAATTGGAGTTGCGCAGCTCGAGCCTGCGCACGAGCCACACGAGCACCTCCTCGGCGCGCGGGTCGGGCATTCGCTCGAGGGTCCGGATCAGATCGCCCATGACGTTGTTCGGGTTCTGCAGCTGCTCCCGCGTCGCCCCCGGCTGCGCGATCCGCTCCAGGAGCGCGATCACCTCTCGACTCGGCCCCCGCTCGCGTCGCTGGGCGATCGCGTCCAGGCCGGCCCAGCGCACGTAGTCGTTCGCGTCGCGCAAGGTCTCGGCCCAGACGCGCCCGAGCTCGGGGCCACCCTCACGGCCGGCGAGCACGCTCACCACGCGAACCCGCGTCACCGCGTCGGTCTCCCAGCGATAGAGGTCGATCAAGGCAGGGGTCGAGAGCCGCTCGAGGACCGGGCCCCAGGCAGCGGCCCGCCGGCACGCTGAAGGGTCGCGCCCCGCCTCGCCGACCTTGCCGCGGAGGCTCCCCGGGAGCTCGGGCAACGGCGCTGGGCGACTCGGGAGCCTCGCGGCCGCGGCGCGCAGGGCCCCCAGGATCGAGCCCTTGCCCCGCCCGACGCGCACCCGCGTCAGGTGCGTGTCCCCAGAGCGCAGCTCGAGCGGGCGCCCCCAGGGGTCGAGGACGAAGAGCTGGGGGTAACTGCGGACCCCGAGCCGGACGGCGCCAGCCGAGTTGGGGCTGTCGACCCCGCGCCGGTTGATCGCGAGGAACACCGCCTGGCGGGCGCTCGCCTCGACCACCTCGGGGTCGCGCCACACCCCCTCCGCCATGCGCCTGCAGTGAGGGCACCCCGCGCTGCCCACGTAGGCCAGCACGGGCTTGCGCTCTCGCTGCGCTCGCGCCAACGCCTCGTCGGCGTCGACCTCCCAGCGCACCTCCCCCGGGGGCCAGCCGCGCTCCTCGCGCTCGGGGCCGAAGCGCGGGGCCAGCTCGCGCACCACGCCCCCCTCCCCTGGCCCCGCGTTGGCCCCCGAATACGAGGGGGCAGGCCCGCTGGGGCGCGCGTGCTGATCGAGCAGCTCGGCCGCGTCCGGGCGACCCTCGATCCGCTCGTGCTGAGCCTGCGCCTGCAGCCGCTCCGGCTCGGAGAGCTCCTCGATCGCGAGCACGTCACTGCGCCGGAGGGTCAAGCGTCCGTGCGCGTACTTCAGCACCACCTGCTGCGCGTCGGCTCGGATCACCTGCCCGGCGATCGTGCGCCCGTTCTTGAGGTGCAGCCGTGAGCCGAAGGGCAGCCCAACCCCGGGCGTCTCGTGCTCGAGCAGCGCCGGGCTCCGCGCTTCCTCCGCCGGCGACTCCCGCCGCGAAAGCTCCGCGCGCTCCGTCTCGGCGGGGGAGCCCGCGGGGGAGGCAGGCGCAGACGGCGGCGTTGGACCGGCGGGGTCGGCCTCGACCGCGTCCCAGAAGCGCGGCTTGAGCGCCAGCCCGACGCCCCCCAGGAGCAGCAACACGCCGAGGAGCGCGGCGCACGAGTTGCCGTACCCAGCGTCTTCCCTCGACTCCAGCGCTTCGTCGGTCACACGGGCAGGGTAGCCCTGCTCGCCAAGCGACGCCGCCCTCTGCGCCTTCCAATCACCGCTCGGGGTCGTAACGCCGACCGCTGAAAGACCTCGCTCCTGGTGCCGTTCCGCGCGCGACGCGAGCCGAGCCTCAGGCCGGAGGCGGCCCGTCCTTGGCCTTGCCGCGCCTCTTGCGTCGCACCCACGCGAGCACCAGCCCCGCGAGCGGGGGGCCGAAGGTCATGAGCAGCAGGGCGCACACGACGATCAGGGCTTCGTAGGGGCCGAGGTAGAGCACGGCCCTCCTTCGGTTCGAGCCTGCTGGAGTGTAGCGCGTGCGAGGCGGAGCGCCCGCACTCCGTGCGCGGTCGAGCCGGCGGAGGCGCCGGGCGAAGCGCTCGATTTCGCGTATCCTCGGCGACGGACAGGAGGCTCGCCGCCGTGCTCGACTCGACCCACGACGTCACCGCGCCGCTCGGCGCAGCGCGCCCTCGCGCGGGGGAGCGCTAGCGGCCGTGGGCCAACGCGTCGGGGTCGTCGGGGCCACGGGGGCAGTGGGGCAGGAGCTCCTCGGCCTGCTGCACACGCGCGCCTACCCGCTCGACGCCTTGCACGTGTTTGGCTCGCCGGCCTCGGCGGGCGGCAGCGTCCCTTGGCCGGGGCGTGAGCCGCTGACCCTGGAGGCGCTCGAGGCTGGGGCGCTGCGCGCGTGCTCCCGCGTCTTCTTCTGCGCCGGCGCCGAGGTCTCCCGGACCTGGGTCCCGCGCGCGCTCGAGGGCGAGGGCTTGGTGATCGACAGCTCGAGCGCCTTTCGCTACGAGCCCGAGGTGCCGCTCGTGATCCCCGAGCTCAACGCGGCCGAGATCCCCGCCCGAGGCCTGGTCGCGAGCCCCAACTGCACGACCACCCTCGTGGCCCTGGCCCTCGCGCCGCTGCACCGCCGGGCGCGGCTGACCCGCCTGGTCGTCGCCACCTATCAGGCTGCGTCGGGCGCGGGGGCCGCAGGCCTCGCCGAGCTGACCGCGCAAACCCGGGCCGCCCTCGCGGGCGAGGAGGTCCACGTCGAGCACTTTCCTCGGCCGCTGGCGTTCAACGTGTTCCCCCACGTCGACGGCTTCCTGCCCGAAGAGGGCTGGGCGACGCGGGAGGAGATGAAGCTGACCTGGGAGACGCGCAAACTCCTGGACCTCCCCGAGCTGCCCTGCGTGGCGACCTGCGTGCGGGTCCCCGTCCAGCGCGCCCACAGCGCGGCGGTGTTCGCCGAGTTCGCCGAAGCGCTGACGGTCGAGCAGGCGCGTGAGGCGCTCGCCGCGGGGCCTGGCTTGCGCCTCGTCGACGATCCGCAGGCCGCCCGCTACCCGACCCCGCTCGAGGCCAGCGGCGCCGACGCCGTGCTCGTGGGCCGGGTGCGCAAGGACCCCAGCTGCGCGCGCGGGCTCGCGCTCTTCGTGAGCGGCGACCAGCTGCGGAAAGGGGCCGCGCTCAACGCGCTCCAGATCGCGGAGCAGGCCGACCGGTGAGCGCCGAGGACCCCCGCCCTCACGCCTTCGACCCCTGGGCAGACGCAGCGTGGCCCGCGGCCCCTCGCGGTGAAGCCGACACCGACACCAACACCGACACCGACACCGACTCCGACACCGACTCCGACTCCGGCTACGACGCCGACGCCGACTCCGGCTACGACTCCGACTCCGACTCCGACACCGACGCCGACACCGACTCCGACTCCGACTCCGACTCCGACTCCGACTCCGACACCGACACCGACGCCGACTCCGACTCCGGCTACGACACCCGGGCGGGGGTAAACCCCGCCCCGACGAGGGTGGCAGACGCAGGGGCGGGGTTTACCCCCGCCCGAGGTCATTCAGACCGAGGCCGACCCGACACCCCGAGAGCACCGGTCTTCACCCCCGTGCGCTGGCTGCTCCTGCTGGCGACGCTGCTCGCGGTGCTCCCGCTGTGGTCGGCCGAGCGCCGGGGCTTGGGCGCGGGCTTCGAGGCCCCCGGGCACCTGCGTGCGAGCGCGGACCTGATCGAGCGCCTGGGGCTCGCGCTCAACGGGAGCTTCGCCTACTCGGAGTGGACCGGCGCGTTGCTCGTGCTCGCCACGCTGGTGGTCGTCGCGGGGCGCGTCGAGCGCTCCTGGGGGAGCGGCGTGCTCGGCGCCGCGTTCCTCCTCGGGGGAGGCCTGCTCAACCTCCTGCGCCTGAGCGCCGAGGCGGGAGACCCTTCGCTGCTCGAGGTCAGCGGCGGCTGGACCGGCGCGGCTCTGGTGGTGGGGCTGGGCTGCGCGGCGCGCGGGCCCCGCTGGGCGCTGTGGGCGTTCGGCGTGGGGTTCCTCGTGCTCGTCGGGGGCGCGGCGGGGAGCGGCGCGCCGATCGTGGTCGCGCTCCTGGGGCTGATCGCTGGCTACCTCGCGGGCCGGGCCATGACGCCGAGCAACTCGGCGCAGCCGACCGCGCGAGGCTGCTTGCTGCTCGTGCTCGTGCTCGGAGTGGCCGCGCCGATCGAGCTCGCCGCGGCGGCGCGCAACGTCCGCCTGCCCCGCCTGTTCAGCGGCGCGCCGCGCGAACGCACGCCGCCGCCCGAGCTCGGACCGCTCACCGCGCACCCCGTCCCGCACCTGCGGCTGAGCCTCGAGCTGCCCTCCCGGTGGCGGAACTCGGGGCGCGACGGGAAGCGCTACGCCGTGTTCTTCGGCCCCGACGGGAGCTTCGTGCACCTGTTCCGCTTCGAGGCGCACCCCTTCAGCCGCGCCCCCGACACCTGGATCCTGCGCAACGTGTTGGGGACCCTCGACGCCCCCGAGAACTACTACTCTGCGAGCGAGGTCCGCGCGGAGGGCGCGCTGCGCGACGCGGCCCTCGGACGCGGCTACCAGGTGGTGATCCGCTGCGTGTATCGCTACACCGACGGCCCGCGCTCGGGCGTGCGCTGCTCGTACGCCTTCGAGCTCGGCGACGACATGGTGTGGCTCGACTGCTTCGTGCCCGACGAGACGGGACGCGAAGACGCCGAGGTCTACGCGCGGAGCATGTTCGATTCAATCGCGCGGACGGTGCGTCCCAGCGCAGAGGAGGGCCCCAAATGAAGAGCGCATGGCTGTGGACGATCCTGGGGAGCGCGCTGCTCGCCGCCCCCGCGCGAGCCGACCTCGCGGCGGAGCTCCGCGCGCGCCTCGAGCAGAGCGCCAAGACTCGCTGGACCGCCCTCGTGCTCGACGGCGGGGAGCCGGTGTTCGCCCTCGACGCCGACGAAGCCCGTGTCCCCGCGTCGAACATGAAGCTCGTCACCACCGCCGCCGCCCTCAGCCTGCTGGGCCCGGACTACGCCCACGAGACCCGCCTCGTGACCGTCGGACGCCCCCAGGCCGGCGTCCTCCGGGGCGCGCTCTACGTCGTCGGCGGCGGGGACCCCACGATCTCGCGGCGCTTCGACCCCGAGCCCCTGCTCAGCGACTGGGCCGAGAAGGTCGCGCGCAGCGGGATCAAGCGGATCGTGGGCGACCTGGTCGCCGACGATCGCTTCTTCGAGGCGCTCACCGTGCACCCCGACTGGGAGCGGCCGGACCTGGAGAAGTGGTACGGCGCGCCGATCTGCGGGCTCTCCCTCAACGACAACTGCGCCGACGTCTCCGTCGGGGGCAGCGCGGGCGGCGTCGTGGTGGTCGTCCGCCCCTCGAGCGACTACCTGCAGGTCGAACAGCAGGCTCGCCTGATCGGCGACAAGAAGCAGCACCGCTTCGGCGTCGTGCGCGCGGGCAAGGAGCGGCGCACGCTGCAGATCACGGGCAAGGTGTGGAGCGGCGCCCGGCCCTACGAGGCCTCGATTCCCGTGGAGGACCCCGCCCTGTTCTTCCTCCACGTGCTCAAGGCGCGGCTGGCAGAGGCCGGGGTCGAGGTCACGGGCGAGTGCCGCCGCCTGCAGCCCGGGGAGGAGCCCGGCGGCCTGACCCTCTACCGCCGCCAGGCCCCCCTCCCGCGCACGCTCCAGGTCACCAATCAGCGCTCGCAGAACTTCTACGCCGAGTGCCTGCTCAAGACGATCGGCCGCGAGAAGGGTGAGCGCGGCACCTGGCTGGCGGGCGCCAAGCGCGTCAAGGACTTCGCCGCCAGCGCGGGGGCCGACCCAGCGCAGGTCACGGTCGCCGACGGCTCGGGCCTGAGCCGCGAGAACCGGCTCTCCGCCCGCGCGCTCACCGCGGTCCTGAGCCACATGCAACGCGGCGCGCACGCCGAGATCTACCGCGGCTCCCTCGCCAGCCCCGGCGAGGAGGGGACGCTCAAGCGCCGCCTGAGGGGCCTGCCCCCGACGGCCGAGGTCCGCGGCAAGACGGGGACCCTGACCGGGGTCTCGGCCCTCTCGGGCTACCTCAAGGTCGGCGACCGCGAGCTCGTGTTCGCGCTGATCGGCAACGGCGGCTCCACGGGCACGATCCGCAACGCCATGGACGCCGTCGTCGAACGGCTCGCCAAACACTACGCGCGCTAGCCCTCCGGAAGGGTTCGAGGCCCGGACTCCGCGCGAACGGGGAGTCGGGGCCTCGTCTCGATCATGAGCGGGGGCAGCGTCGGGACCCAGACTCCGCGAGGAGGCTCGGGGGGTCGGGGTCTCGCCTGCGTGGAGGGGAAAGTAGCCGGCCTTCGACAAGGGCGTTGCAAGCGGGTGTGAAGCCCCGATCAAGCCGCGAAACAACGCGCGTTGAAGCGCGGAAGAAGCGCAGGTAAAGCCCGTCGATTCGGGCTCCTGCCTGGGGGGGGCAGCGGCTACTGTCCTCTCGACCGACGAGGCGTCGGCGAACAGGAGGCGACCGTGGTAGCACACGTCGAACACGAGCAGGCGCACGAGCAGGGGGACGCGATCTTCTCGCGCTCCCGCCCCGAGGCGTTGTCCGAGCGCGTGCTTGACGGGCTCGAGCGGGAGCTCGCGACCGGCCCTGACACGGTGTTGGTGGAGGCGAGCCAGCTGCGTGACCTGGTGCGCGCCGCGCGCAGGGTGCGCCAGCTCGAGTCCGAGGCCGAGATCCAGTCGTGGCGGATCAAGCTCGAGGCGCAGGAGCTCGCGCTGCAGCTCCTGCGCGACCTGTAGGCCGCGGCTTGCTGCCTCGACGAGCGCCGGTCCGGCGCTGGGAGCGGCCCATGCTCTGGAGCGCTGGGCGCCCCGCTCGCCTGCGTCCCGATCCGCGCGCCTTCAGTGCGTCAGCTCGCGGCGCCGCCGCGGAGGCCGCGCCTCAGACGGGGCCGGCGCAGGCCTCCCGACGCGCGCTACGCGTCGCCCGCGGGCCCCTCAGGGGCCGGTCGTGGATCCGCCTCCCCTGAGCGCCCCTCGGGCCCGGTCTTGGCGTAGGTCAGCCGGCGGAGGTGGGTGAGCGTCTCCTCCTGCAGCCGACGGTTCACCGCGAGCAGGTCGGCGAGGATCGCCGCGAGGAACACGCCCAGGGCGGCCCCGCTCGTCCCCCCAGCGACCCCCAGCAGGATCCAGCCGGGCGGCGCGTGGTCCGGGTGTAGCGCGAGCCCGAGGTGCACCCCGAGGCAGCCGAGGGCCACGAGGGCGAGCGCGAGCGCGACGGCGCTCAGCACGCGAAACGCGTTGTAGATCAGGTAGATCCGCGCGATCGTGTCGCCCGAGCGCAGCACGTAGCGCGGAATGCTCTTGAACAGCCGCGACGGGCGCACGACGGGGTTCACCCCGACCTTCACCGACTCGACGGGAATGTCCTTCTGCCCGGCCTGGATCAGGGTCTCGTGGGTGTAGGTGTAGTTGGAGTGCACGAAGAGCTGCAGCGCCGCGTTGCGCGAGATCGCGCGGAAGCCGCTGGTCGTGTCGGGGATCCGGGTGCGCGAGGCGACCCGCACCACGTAGCTGCCGAAGCGCTGCAGCTTCTTCTTGATCCAGGAGAAGTGCGGCAGGGACTCGACCGAGCGGTCCCCGACCACGTAGTCGGCGCGCCCGGCGAGGATCGGCTCGGTCAGGCGAGGAATGTGGCTCGCTTCGTATTGGTTGTCGGCGTCGGTGTTGACGATCACGTCGGCCCCGCGGGCCAGGCACTCGTGGAGCCCGCGCTGAAACGCGGCGGCGAGGCCCTGGTGCGTCACGAGCTGCACCACGTGGGTGATCCCGAGTTCGCGCGCCACCTCGACCGTGCGGTCGGTGCTCCCGTCGTCGATCACCAGGGTCTCGACCGCGTCGAACCCCTCGACCTGGCGCGGCAACGCCGCGTAGGCCGCGGGCAGGGCGGCCTCCTCGTTCCAACACGGGATCTGAATGATCAGCTTCAGGTGATTCTAGGTCCTTGGGCTGCAGGGCTTTGACGCCCACGCTCCGTTCTAGCGGCGAGCCAGCTCGCGAGCCACGGCGCGTGATCCTTACCCCCGCGGACCGCTGCGGTTCACCCGTCCGAGCACGGACGCATTCTCCGCAATGGCCCCCTGAGCCCGATTGGGACGGTGTGGCCTGGCGGCGACACGCCCGGCGCCCAGGAAGCTGTAACCAGCCTCAGCACAGAGGACTAGCCCTACGCGAGCGAGCGGCCCGGGCCTTGCGCCGCCCTCCTGCAGAGAAGCGTTCGAGGAAGGAAGTCGTCGTGAAGGCAGCGTCTTGGGTTTTGGGTGCGATCGCGGCGTGCGCCGCGACCGCGTTTGCGACGGCGCCCGTCGAGATCGACCCCCTGCAGGGCCTCCCGATCTGCGAGCGAACCGACCTCGTGGTGGGCGAAGGACCGAGCGCGCTGAGGCTCGAGCGCCGCTGGGGCGGGAGCGGCTGGAGCTCGACCCTGGACGCCCGCCTGGCCTTCGACGAGGGGCGAGTCCTGTTCCTCGACCTCGACGCGCGGGTGCACGAGCTGTTCCCCCAGGGAGACGCCTGGATCACCGCCCACGGCGCGCCGCTGCGCCTCGAGCGCGACGGCTCGGGGTATCGCCTCAGCGAACCCAGCGCAGGGCGCACGACCTGGTTCGACGAGCTCGGCACCCCGAGGATCCACCAGGCTCCGGGGCTGCGCCTCGAGTTCGAGCCCGCCTCCTACGGCTTCGGCGCGATCGTCGGGCCCTGGGGCCGGATCGAGGTCGAGCACGACCCCCTCGGCCGCGCCCTCCGGGTCGAGGCGCCGGGCGCGGAGGTCGTCTACCGCTACGAAGACGAGGCGCTGGTCGCCGTCGAGGCGCCGGGCCTGAGCGAGGGCTACCGCTACGACGCCGCGGGGCTCGTGCAGGTCGGCCAAACCACCATCGCCTACGACGGCGAGGGGCGCGCGGTCGCGCTCTCCGGGGGCCGCGTCCCCCAGCGGGTGCGCTACCTCGAGGCCAAGGGCGACTGGCAGCTGCGCGCGGAGGTCACCTCGGGTGGCGCGCGGGAGACCCTCGAGCTCTCCCGCGACGGTCGCCTGCTGCGGGTCGCCGGCTGGGAGGGCACCCGCGAGACGCGCTTCGACGCCCGCGGGCGCGTGAGCGAGGTCCAGCGCGACGGGCGACTGCTGGTGCGGCACACCCGCGACGCGGCGGGCCGCCTGCTGCTGCTCGAGACCGCCGACGGCGCGACCGAACTGCACTACGCGGGCGAGCGCGCCCAGCCGGTGCGCGTGGTCCTCCCCGACGGCGCCGAGGTGCGCTCGGTCTACGACGACGCGGGCCAGCTGACCCTGCGTGAAGGCCCGGCGGGGACCGAGCGCTTCGTCTACGACCCCTGGGGCCGCTTGACCCAGAAGCGCTCGAGCAGCGGCGCCGTGACGACCTACGCCCACGACGCCCGCGGCTACGTGATCGAAGTCGTCCAGGACGGGCACGTCACCGCCCTCGAGCGCGCCGCCAACGGCCGCGTGCTGGCCGCGACCACCCCCGACGGGCGCGTCACCCGCACCGGCCTCGAGGGCCGCCGGGTGCGGGTCGACGACCAGCGCGGGCTGGTCTCCGCCGCGATCTACGACGCTCAGGGCCGCCCCCTCGCGCGCCGCGACCGCGGCGGGCGAACCCTGCGCTACGAATACGACGCCGCGGGGCTCATGACCCGCGCCTCCGACGCCGAGGGTCAGCTCATGGCCTGGACCTACGACGCCGAGGGCCAGCTCGAGTCCTTCACCGACGCCGCGGGGAACACCGTGCGCTACGAGCGCCCCGAGCCCGGCGTGGTCGTCGTGCGCGACCCCAGCGCGGGGACCACGACCTTCCGCTACGACGGCGCCGGCCGCCTGGTCGAGGAGCGACGCGGCGAGCTCCGGATCGGCTACGGCTACGACGAGCGCGGCCGCCTGGTCGAGCGCCGGACCCCCGAGGGCATCGAGCGCACGAGCTACGACGCCTTCGGCCGCGTGCGCGAGCGCAGCGGCCCCGACGGCGGCCTGCGCTACACCTACGACGCCCGCGGGCGGGTGAGCTCGCAGACCAACGTGTCCCTCGGGACCACCCTCCGCTTCACCTACGACGCCGCCGGCGAGCGCGCGAGCGTCGAGCTCCCCTGGGGAACCCAGCGCTACGAGCGCGACGCCCGCGGACGCCTGACCGCCGTGGTCAGCCCCGCCGGTGAGCGGGTCGAGCTCGAGCTGCTCCCCGACGGGCGGCGCGCGGCGATCCGCTACCCCAACGGCACCGAGACTCGCTTCCGCTACGACCGCGAACTCCTGACCGAGGTCGTGACGACGCGCGGCGACGACGTCCTCGACCAGCGGACCTACACCTACGACGCGGGCGGGCGCGTCGCGAGCGTCGCCGACAGCCAGGGCAGCGTGACCCGCTACGCCTACGACGCCCGCGGGCAGGTGCGCTCGGCCAGCGGCGCGGAGCAGCTCGACTACGCCTTCGACGCCCAGGGCAACCGGGTCGCCGACGCCGTCGCCGCGGTCCAGCGCGACCACGTGCTCGGCGCCGGGAACCGCGTGGTCGCCGCAGGCGAGCGCAGCTTCCACTACGACGGCCGCGGCGCCCTGGTGCGCAGCGCGGGACCCGAGGGCGAGGTCCGCTACCGCTACGACGTCGACGGCCTGCTGCGCGAGGTCCGCCGCGGCGACGAGGTCGTGCGCTACGGCTACGCCCCCGACGGCTCGCGGCAGTGGCGCGAAGACGCCGCCGGCCGCACGGCGCTCTTGAGCGACGGGCTCAACGTGTTCGGCGAGCGCGACCGCCGCGGCTGGTCGACCCGCTACGTGCAGGGCGACGGCGCCGACGACCTGCTCCTCGCTCGCCGCGGCGAGGCGAGCTTCGCCTACCACTACGACCTCGTGCGCTCGGTGACCGCGCTGACCGACGCCGCGGGGGAGGTCGCCGCGCGCTACGCCTACGGCCCCTTCGGCGAGGACCTCGGCGCCAGCGGCCCCGCCGCCGCGTGGAACCGCATGCGCTTCACCTCGCGCGAGCTCGACCCGGCGAGCGGGCTCTACGACTGCCGCGCCCGCGCCTACGACCCGGACCTCGGCCGCTTCACCAGCCCCGACCCGCTGCGCCGCGCGGGCGGGATCAACGTCTACGCCTACGTCGGCAACGACCCCCTGCGCTTCAACGACCCCCTGGGGCTCGACCGCAACGACCCGATCTGGCGCCCCTCCCCCGACCCCGACGCCCGTGGGTGGGGTGACGTCTGGGACGACTTCGTGGCCGCCGCCGACGCCGCCGCGGCTCACCTCCCCCCCGACCTCAAGGCGAAGTACCACTTCTCCAAGGGCGTCGGCTCCTTCGCCCTCGACACCGCCAGCGAGTTCGCGCAGCTGTTCCTGCCGAGCACCTGGACGGCGATGTACGACATGGCCGTGCGCCTGGCCACCGAGGACGGGCTGTTCGACAAGTTCCGCCAGCACATCGTCGAGACCGGGCAGGCCGAAATGGTCGCCTACCTCGACGCGATCGAGCACGACCCAGACCTGGCCCTCGAGAAGACCGGCTACGCCACGGCGCTGGTCGGGACCTCGGTCACCGGGGTCGGGGCCGGGGTCAAGGCGATCCTCAAGCTGCCCAAGCTGCTCAAGTCCTTCGCCAAGACGCTCAAGGAGCTCGACGTCAAGCAGGCCGCCGCCGCGGTCGCGACCGCGCCCCGCCCCGCGCCCCAGCGCCCCGCCTTCCGCGGCCTCGACGACCTGCTCACCGACGGCGGCAACGGTGCAAGCGCGAGGACCCCCGTGGGTCGGAAGGGCAAGCCGCTCGACGTCGTGGACGGCAGCAATCGCCCCGCTCGGATCGGCGAAAGGGAGTTCTCGGGGCACGCCCTCGACCGCATGCAGCGGCAGGGGATTCCTCCGTCGGCGGTGGAGGAGGCGATCAAGCGTGGATCAACGCGCGGCAAGGAGCCTGGGACGACCGCGCACTACGACCCGGATAACAACATCACGGTGATCACCGATACCGCGTCAGGGAGGGTCGTCACAGTTGACTACGGCAGGATCCGTCAGTAGGACCATGCAATGAGCGAGTATGACCAGCGCCAATATTCGCGAATGCTGTCCTTGCTCCACGACTGCGAGCAAGAGCGCCTTCCTTTGGCGGAGGTGATCAGCGGCTTGGATTCGCTGCTCTCTGTCTTGGAAGACACCCCCGAGTCGTGGCGGGAACGCTTCAAATCCGAATGGTGGAGTTTGGAGCAGATCTACGCGGCCAACCTCGACCGAAACGAAGGGATCTTGAAGCTGGCGGCGGGAGACCGCTCCTCGATCGCAGAGGCGCTCTGCTCCTTGCGGGCACTCGTCGACGAGGTTTCCTCTCCCAAGACGACGTGACCTTCTTGCCCAAGCCCCGGTGCCGCTCAGGCTTTGCCCTGCTGTCCAACCCCGGGCACTCCGCGTCCGTCAGCCGCCGAGTTTCGGAAATCGAGGCCCGAAGCGGAGCGTACAGAGGGCTTTGCAGCGTGAAACGGAATGTCGCCCGAATGCGACACCCCCCAGGTTCGCTTCGTTCCTAACCCTTTTCACACTCGCTCCATCGTGGAGCGAGCGGCCGGCCTGCGACTTGCGAATCCTCGGACGAAGAGGGAAAGGAAGCGGGCACCCTTGCAACGATTCATCGCCTCGGCCGCCTTTGCGCTGGCGGTCTGTACCGCCCCCACGCGCGCCGCCCAGCCCCTCCTCGAGATCGACCCGATCGCCGCCCAACCCACCTGCGAGCGCACCGACCTCGTCCTCGGCGAGGGCCCCGGCGCCTTCCACGTCGTGCGCCGCTGGGTCGGCGACGGCTGGCTCACGAGCCTCGACGCCGCCCTGCACGTCGACGGCGAGCAGGCCTGGGTCGTGACCCTCGACGCCCAGGCCTTCGAGCTCGTCCGGGACGGCGAGGGCTGGACCTCGCTCGCCGGGGCGCCCCTGCGGGTGACCCGCGCCAACGACGGCTTCCGCCTGCTGAACCTGAGCACCGGCGAGGTCCTGTGGTTCGACGCGCTGGGCACCCCCGTCGCGCTCGAGGCCGCCGCGGGCCGCCTCGAGTTCGAGCCCGCGGGCTTCGGCGTCGGCGGCGTGCAGGGCGTGTGGGGCCGCCTCGGCGTCGACCGCGACCCCGCCGGGCGCGTGACCGCGCTGCACGCGCCAGGCGCCGAGGTGAGCTTCCGCTACGAGGGCGAGCACCTGGCCTCGGTGACCGGCCCGCGCGGCGACGAGGTCTACTCCTACGCGGAGGGTCGCCTGGTCCAGGCCGGCGCGACCCGGGTGAGCTACGACGCCGAGGGCCGCGCCTGCGCCCTCGACGGTGGGCGCGCCCCGCTGCGGGTCGAGTACCGCGCGGACCCGGAGTGGACCGTGGTGGCCGAGGTCCAGCGCAGCGCCCAGCGCGAGCTGCTGCGCTACTCCGAGGCGCGCCGCCTGCTCGTGGTCGAGGGCGCAGACGGCCGCAGCGAGACGACCTTCGACGTCCGCCTGCGCCCGGTCTCGGTGACCCACAACGGAACCCTGATCCTGCGCCGGACCTACGACCGCCTCGAGCGCCTGACCGCGCTCGAGACCGCGGAGGGCCGCACGACCTGGCACTACACCGGCGAGGACCTGCAGCCGTCGCGGGCGACCCTCCCCAGCGGGGCCGACGTGCGCTACGTCCGCAACGCCGCCGGGCAGGTCACCCTGCGCCAGAGCCCGCGCGGCGTGGAGCGCTTCGCCTACGACCCCTGGGGCGCGCTGATCAAGCACCGCGACCCCCTGGGCGTGGTCACCACCCTCGAGCGCGACGCCCAGGGCTACTGCGTGGCCCTCGACCGCGCCGGGCAGGTGACCCGCTTCGCGCGCGGCGCCGACGGCGAGGTCGCCCAGATCACGACCCCCGACGGCCGCGAGACCCGCTTCGTGTCGCGCGGGCGCGGCGTGCTCGTGCAGGACGAGCGGGGGCTCGTCTACGCCGCGGCCTACGACGAGGCCGGGCGCCCGATCGCCTGGCGCGACGCCAGCGGACGCACCCTCCGCTACGAGTACGACGCCATGGGGCTCTTGACTCGAGCCTTCGACGGCGAGGGCGAGCTGCTGCGCTGCGCTTACTCCGAGCAAGGCGAGCTCGTGGCGCTCACCGACGCCAACGGCAACACCGTGCGCTACGAGCGGCCGGAGCCGGGTACCGTGGTGGTGCACGACCCGAGCAGCGGAGACCGCACCCTGCGCTACGACGCGCGCGGCAACTTGATCGAGGAGCTGCGCGGCGACGCCAAGCTCGGCTACCGCTACGACCGCGCCGGCCGCCTGGTGGAGCGCCAGACCCCCGAGGGCGTGGAGCAGCTCCGCTACGACGCCCACGGCCGCGTGGTCAGCCGCCGCAGCGCCGAGGCGACGCTGCGCTACAGCTACGCGCCCGACGGTCAGCTCGCCGAGCTGCACAACACCGCGCTGGGGGCCTCGATCCGCTTCGGCTACGACGAGCACGGCCTGCGCAACGAGGTCGACCTCCCCTGGGGCGAGCAGCGCTACGAGCGCGACGACCTCGGCCGCGTGATCGCGGTGGTCGCCGACGGAGAGCGGGTCGGCTTCGACCTCCTGCCCGACGGACGCCGCGCGGCGATCCACTACCCCAACGGCGTCGAGACCACCTTCGCCTACGACCGCGAGCGCCTGACCACGATCGAGACCACCCACGAGGGCGCGCTCCTCGAGCGTCGGGTCTACGCCTACGACGAGGCCGGCCGGGTCACGAGCTGCACCGACGCCCGCGGCCAGACCGTGCGCTACACCTATGACGCCCGCGGGCAGCTGCTCTCGGCCGCCGGCGAGGTGCGCCTCGACTACGCCTACGACGCCCAGGGCAACCGGATCGCCGACGCGCTGGACGGCGCCCAGCGCGACCTGGAGCTCGGCGAGGGCAACCGCGTGCTCGCCCGCGAGGCGCAGCGCTTCCACTACGACGCCCGCGGAGCGCTGGTGCGCAGCGAAGGGCCCGCCGGCGAGACCCACTACCGCTACGACGTCGACGGTCGCCTGCGCGAGGTGCGCGGGCCCGGCGAGGCGCGCGTGCGCTACGGCTACGCCCCCGACGGCTCGCGCCTGTGGCGCGAGGGCGCGGCGGGTCGCGTGTTCGAGCTCAACGACGGGACCCACGTGCTCGGCGAGCGCGACGGCGGCGAGTGGGTGACCCGCTACGTCCACGGCGAGCAGGTCGACGACCTGCTCCTCGCCCAGCGCGAGGAGGGCAGCTACGCCTACCACACCGACCTCGTGCGCTCGGTCACCGCGATCAGCGGCCCCGAGGGCCAGGTCGCCGCGCGCTACGCCTACGGACCCTTCGGCGAGGCCCAGCTGGCCGAGGGACCCGCGGCGGCCTGGAATCCGTGGCGCTACACCTCGCGCGGCTTCGACCCCGAGAGCGGGCTCTACGACTACCGCGCGCGGAGCTACGACCCGGCGCTCGGGCGCTTCACGAGCACCGACCCCTCGGGCCGCCTGGGCGGAGTGAACCTCTACGCCTACGCCAGCAACGACCCCGTGCGCTTCAACGACCCCTGGGGCCTCGAGGCCACCCCGGGCCGCGGCGCCCCCACCGAGGCGACCACCCCCAACGTGTTCCAGCGCGCGCTGACCTCCATGGATCAGTCGGCGACGACCCTGAACCCGGTCGACCGCGCGGCCTACGAGCTGGTCCGCGGCGCGGGCGCCTTCGCCGGCGACACCGTCATGGGCGTGGTCGACCTGTTCAAGAAGCAGACCTGGGTCGACCTCGGCGAGGCGATCAAGGCGATCCGCGAGGACCCCGCGGTGCTCAAGGCGGTCGCGGCGGAGCTCGGCAACGGCGCCCTCGACAAGTTCGACGAGTACGTCGACGCCTGGAAGAACGAGCCCTGGAAGGCCGTGCGCATGACCGGCTACGGGATCGCCTCGGTGGCGACCGCGGCGGTGGGCGCGGTCAAGACGATCCAGACGATCTCGGCGGTGGCCAAGGCCGTGAAGGCCTCCAAGGCCGCCAAGCGCGTCGCGGAGCTCGGGAACGCCGGCCGCAAGGCGCGCGCGGCGGCAGCCGCGGCCGCGGCCGCGAACGTGGGTCGCGCGGGCGAACAGGTCGCTGAGACCGGGGGCAAGGTCGCCAAGACCGTACAGCAAGCCCAGCGCGGGATCCGCCAGGCGCTGGAGGACATG
>JAGQRJ010000202.1 GCA_020425635.1 Planctomycetota bacterium
AGCGATATCGCCTCAGGCCGGCGCGCGGTAGTTCGCGGCGACCGCCTCGATCCCCGCGGCGAGGGTCCAGCGCGGCGACACGTCGCTCGTGAGCCGCGTGTCGAGGGGGCGCCCGGGGAAGAGCGCCCCGAGCTGAATCCGGGTCAAGCGCCCCGGGGGGTGCCCCAGGGCCACCCGCAGGCGCTCGGCGAGCTCCCAGCGGCTGGCTGGCTCCCGCCCGCTGACGTGTACGAGCCCCGCGCTCCCCACCCGCGCGAGGACCTCGCGCACCACGTCGTCGACGTGGATCGGGGTCATGCGTTGATCGTCGGCGGCGGAGAGCGACTCGCCCCGAGCCCAGGCCGCCGCGAAGCCGTCGAGCAGGGTCCCGTCGCCGCGCTCGGTGCCGTAGACCTTCCCCAGCCGCACCAGGAGCGCCCCGGGGAACTCGCCGAGCACCGCGCGCTCGAGCTCGGCCTTCTGCTGGCCGTATTCGGTGGAGGGCGCGCGGGGGGCGTCGTGCCCGTAGGGCGCGGCGTCGCCCGCGAACACGTAGTCGCTGGAGAACACGATCGGCTGCACACCGCGCGCGCTGAGCTCGCCGACCAGGGCCAGGGTGCCGGTCACGTTGACCGCGCGGCTGCCCTCGGGGTCGTCCTCGCAGGCGCCGATCCGGGTGACCCCGCCGAGGAGCAGCGCGGCGCCCGCGCCGCGCAGGTCGACGGCGCCGAGGTCGGGGGCCGCGTAGTCCAGGCGCTGCGCGCCGCCCTCGCCGCGGTGGTGGGTGCAGGGGGTCTCCGGATCCCGGGCCAGCAGCTGCGTCGCGAACGCGCGCCCCAGGTAGCCGCCCCCCAAGACCGCGACGCGGGTCACGCTCAGTCGTCCATGTCGAGCACGCAGCGCACGACCTCACCCCGGCGCATGGCGTCGAGGGCGTCGTTGACGTCTTCCAGGCGGAAGCGGTGCGAGAGCATGTTCGTGAGCTCGAGGCGCCCGGCCTGCTGCAGCCGCACCAGGCGCGGAATGTCGCGGTCGGGGTCGGCGTCGCCGCCGTGGGAGCCGGTGATCACCTTGCCGAAGTGCAGGGGCATGGTGTCCAGCGGCAGGCGCGCGTCGTGGGGCGGGACCCCGACCAGCACGGTCCGCCCGCGGTCGTTGCTCGTGATCGCGCTCGCGACCTGCATCACGTCGAGCACGCCGGTGTTCTCGATCACCACGTCTGCGCCCTGGGGGCCGACGATCTCGCGCAGGGCCTGCTCGAGGTTCCCGTCGCTCACGACGGTGTGGCTCGCGCCCTGACGCTTGGCGGCGGCGAGCTTCTCCGGATAGAGGTCGACGGCCACGATCGGGTAGGCGCCCGCGATCCGCGCGGCTTCGATCGCGCACAGCCCGACCCCGCCCGCGCCGAGCACGATCACCGACTCGCCGGGCAGGGTCCGCGCGTCGCGCACGATCGCGCCGTAGCCGGTGGTCAGCGCGCAGCCGTAGAGCACCCCGCTCTCGAGGTCGAGGTCCTTGGAGACCTTGGTCAGGCGGTTCTCCGAGATCACGCTCAGCTTCTGAAAGGTCGTGACCCAGCCGGCGTTGACGGTCTTCCCCTCCCAGGTGTACTTCGGCGTCGGCCCCTCGAGGCCGCTGCCCTTGCGCCAGTGGAGCACCACCGCGTCGCCGGACTCGACCTTCTTGACCCCAGGGCCGACCTGCATGACGGTCGCCGTCGCCTCGTGCCCGAGGAGGTGCGGCAGCCAGCGGTCGGGGCCCTTCTGCCCGGCGATCTCGCCGAGCTGCGAGCCGCAGATCCCCGAGTAGTGGATCCGGACCAGCACCTGCCCGTAGTTCAGGGCCTGGATCTCGACCTCGCCCAGCTCCAGGGGCTTGTTCTGTTCGACCAGGATCGCGGCGAGGGTCTTCACGTGGGGGCTCCTACTCGAAGTAAATGAACGAGTGGTCGCCGGTGTAGCCCGTGCGCTCGAACCACCACGCCCACTCCTCGGGGGTGCAGAACTGCTCGCAGGTGAGCTGCCAGTAGAGCAGGTTCACCTTCTCCTCCTCGTTGCGGTAGGACTCCACGCAGAGGTATTTGTGCCGCTTGCTGACCCGCTCCATTTCGCGCAGGGCGGGGTCGAGCTCGTAGTTGTAGAGGTTGTGCAGGGTGTTGATCGAGAACACGAAGTCGAAGCTGTCGTCGGCGAAGGGCAGCTCCTTGGCGTGGGCGATCTGCAGCCGGTCCTTGACCTCGGGCTTGGCGTGCTCGATCGCGTACTCGGAGATGTCGATCCCGGTGACCTCGAGCCCGGGCACCGCCTCGGTCAGGTCGTAGAGCAAGAAGCCCTTGCCGCAGCCGACGTCGAGGACCTTCATGCCCGCCTCGAGGCCGTAGTGGGCGACCATTTGGTCGGCGACCTTGCGCCAGCGTCCGTCGTAGCCGTAGCCGCCGTAGCCAGTGTCGCGCGAGCCGTCCCAGTAGTCGTAGGCGAAGCGCTTGGCCTTGGTCGCGGCCTCGGCCTTGGGGATCGCGTTGACCCGGGCCAGGTAGTCGCGCTTCGTGCTCTTGTGAATGACCGAGAGGAAGTCGACGTAGGCCACGGGGTCTCCTTGGGTGGGGGCGCGCTAGGCGAGCAGCTCGGCGGTGCGCTGCGCGATCCCCTCGGGGGTCAGCCCGTAGCGGGCCATGATCTCGTTTTGGCTGCCGAAGTGCTCGAGGAAGGCGTCGGGGAAGGCCATGCGCGCGAAGCGCTTGGGCGCGGGGAAGTTCGCCTCGGCGATGCACTCGGCGACCGCGCTCCCCAACCCGCCGTGCTTCACCCCTTCTTCGACCGAGACCACCGCGCGCACCGGCGCGGCGTGGGCGAGGAGCGCCTCGTGGTCGAAGGGCTTGAGCGTCGGCGCGTGGAGCACCGCGGCCTCGATCCCCTGCTGGGCGAGGAGCTCGGCGGCCTCGAGGCAGCGCAGGGTGGTCGTCCCGGTGCCCACGAGCAGGGCGTCGTCGCCCGCGCGCTTGAGGTAGGCCTTGCCGATCACGAAGGGCGAGCCGTCGTGGGGCACGACGTTGTCGCCGCCCTTGGCCAGGCGAATGTAGATCGGGCCGGGGTAGTCGAGGGTCGTGGGCAGGAAGCGCTCCATCTCCTCGGCGTCCGAGCAAGCGACCACGGTCATGTGCGGCACGCAGCGCAGGATCGCCATGTCTTCGATCGCGAGGTGCGTCCCGCCCAGCGGCGCGTAGACCGTGCCGCCGCCGCTCCCGATCAGGCGCACCGGCTGGTTGTGCATGCAGAGGTCGATCACGATCTGCTCGTAGCAGCGCCGGGTGAGGAAGGTCGCGATCGTGTTGATGTAGGGGATCTTGCCGCTCATGGCGAGGCCCGCGGCGAGCCCGACCACGTGCTGCTCGTAGACCCCCTCCATGATGTAGCGGTCGGGGAACTCCTCGGCGAAGGCGGCCAGGTCGCGCTTGGAGATGTCCGAGCCAATGAACACCACGCGCTCGTCGCGCTTGGCGAGCTCGTGGACCCCGCGCAGGATCGTGCGCCTCATTGGGACTCCAGCTCCGCGTAGAGCGCGTCGAGGGCCTCGTCGCCGATCTTGTTCGTGTGGTGGAAGTCGGGGTTGTTCTCCATGGTCGGGACCCCTTTGCCCTTGACCGTCGAGGCGATCAGCACGCTCGGGCGGTCGGGGGCGAGGGGCAGCGCGGCGAAGGCCTCGCGCAGCGCCGCGACGTCGTGGCCGTCGACCTCGCGCACCGCCCAGCCGAAGCTCTCCCACTTGGAGCGGAAGGGCTCGAGGGGGCCAATGTCCTCGGTCGAGCCGTAGCACTGCATGCGGTTGCGGTCGACGATCGCGGTCAGGTGGCTGAGCCCGAACTTGCCCGCGGAGATCGCTGCCTCCCACACCGAGCCCTCGGCGCACTCGCCGTCGCCGAGCAGGGCGAACACCCGGTGCGGCTTCTTGTCGATCCGGGCGGCGAGGGCCATGCCCGTGGCGATCGAGAGCCCGTGGCCGAGGGAGCCGGTGGCGGCCTCGACCCCCGGGACGAAGTGCTCCGGGTGCCCGCCGAGCAGGGCCTCGAACTCGCAGAACTTGTCGAGCTCGGCGTCGGGGAAGAACCCCTTCTCGGCCAGGAGCACGTAGAGCCCCATGCAGCCGTGGCCCTTGGAGAACACGAAGCGGTCGCGGCCGTCCCAGCTCGGGTTCTTGGGGTCGTAGCGCAGGACCTCGTCGTAGAGGACCCGCACGATCTCGAGGAGTGAGAACCCAGAGGCTATGTGGCCTCGCCGGGAGTGGCGGACCATGTCCAGGATTCGCCGGCGGAGGGCTTTGGAGCGGGCGTCGAGGCTTGCCATGGGCGCCGAGGGTAGCCCGCCCGAGGCCCGGGGACAACGGCTGAGGTCCGAAGTCCAGGGGGGCTGCTCAGACCCGGTTCGCCCCCCGGGCCTTGGGGTCGAAGCGCTTGAACACGCCGGTCTTGGGCCAGGCGGTCTGCTTGTCGTAGGTCGCCTCCCGCAGCACGGCCCCGGCCAGGGTCGTGCCCCCGAGGTCGGCCCCGGTCAGGCGCGCGCCGCCGAGGTTCGCCCCGTCGAGCTGGGCGCCCGTGAGCTTGACCCCGGAGAGGTCGGCCCGCTCGAGGGTCGCGCCGCGGAGGTTGGCCTCGCTGAGGTCGGCGCCGCGGAGGTTGGCCCCGCTCAGGTCGGCCTGGCTGAGGTCCACGCCGTTGAGCTTGGCGCCTTGCAGGCGGGCGTCGCGCAGGATCGCTTGGGTCATGCGCGCGCCCTGCAGGCGCGCGAAGCTCAGGTCGCCGGCGCTGAGGTCCGCCGCCGCGAGCTCGGCCTCGCGCAGGTCTGCGTGACTGAGGTCGGCGCGCTGGAGGCTCGCGCCGTTGAGCTTGGCCTTGCGCAGGTTGACCGAGCTCAGGACCGCCCCGTCGCCGTGCACCTCGCGCAGGTCGGCGCCCTTGAGCACCGCTTCGCGGAGCTCGGCCCGGTCGAGGATCGCCGAGCGCAGGCAGGCCCCGCTGAGGTCCGCGCCTTCGAGGTTCGCGCTGCGCAGGCTCGTGCGCTCGAGGCGCGCGTGGAGCAGCTTTGCGCCGGTCAGCAACGCGTGGCTGAGGTCGCTGCCCGCGAAGTGCGCCCCGTCGAGCTGCGCCCCGGAGAGGTCGACGTGCTTGAGCTGGGCGTCCTCGACCGCGAGCCGGCGCAGGTTGACCTGGCGCAGGTCGAGGCCGCTGAGGTCGATCGGGTTCGCCGTGAGGTAGTGGCCAATGTTCTTGCCGCTGCTCGTGCCGTCGCGGAAGCGCAGGATCTCGAGCTGCTTGAGCGGCCGCGGGCCGGCCTGGGGGGAGTCGGCGAACAGGGACTCCCAGCTCGAGCCGCGCGAGGAGCGGCGCTCCTCGCCGAAGTCTGCGCTGCAGCCGATCGTGGGGCAGCGGTCGATCTGGAGCAGGCAGTCGGTGTGCAGCCGGACCCCGCACACCGGGCAGAACGCCGCGACCCGCTGCCCGATCTCGTCGTGGCAGTAGGCGCAGCGGTTGTCGCTGCTCCCGCCCTCGCGGACCGTCACCCGGACGACTGGTCCCTCGTCGCTCACCGCGCCTCCGGATCGAGTTTAACGCGGGCTGCGCTCCTGTCGCCCAGCCCGACAGAGGCCGTCG
>JAGQRJ010000005.1 GCA_020425635.1 Planctomycetota bacterium
CGGCGCGCTTCCTCGACGTGCACTACGCGGACCTGGTCGCCGACCCCGCCGCCGTCGCCGCGCGGGTGTGCGCGACCTTTGGGCACCCTTGCGACGCCAGCCACCGCGTCGCGCTCGAGGAGTGGGCGCGCGCCCACCCCGCGCCGCGGCACCGCTGCCCCCCCGAGGTCTTCGGCGTCGAGCCCACCCAGGTCGCGCGCGCCTTCGCGGGCTACCGGACCTGGCTCGCGGCCCGCGGCTTGGGCTGAGGCGGATTGCCTTCTGCGGCGGGCGCGCTAGGCTCGTCCGGGGATCGGAGGCCGCATGGCGGACGAGATCATTCTCCTCGACCTGAACCCCGAGACGCGCATGCTGCTCAGCTCCCTGCTCGAGCGCGACGGCTACCGCGTGACCGAGGTCCTCGACCCGAGTAAGGCCTGGGACGTGGTCCGCAGCAGCCGCGCCCGGACCGTGCTCACCACGCCCGAGGCGGCGAGCAAGTTCGGGAACTTCGTCGAGCAGCTGCGCGAGGTGCGCCCCGACATGGAGGTCCTCGCGCCCGCGAGCTACGGGGGCGCGCTGCTCGACGGCGCCCTCGACCCCGTGGGCATGAGCGAGTTCGCCCGTGACGCTCTGCTCCTCTTGACCACGATCGCCGAGGAGGGCACACGCCAGGCGCAGCGCGGCGAGCGCCAGGTTCGGCTCAGCGAGCTGACCGCGATCAAGCTCGGCATGGCGCGCTCCCAGGTCGAGCGCACGGCGGCCGTCGCAGCGCTGGCCGCCCTCGGCCCGGTGCTCGCGTCCTTTCGCTTCTCCGCGGCCCTGGGCCAGCTCGAGCGCAGCGCAGAAGACGGCCTCGGGCGCGACGTGCGCAGCGCGCTCGCGGCGGCGGCCACCCTCCGCAGCCCCTACAACCTCAAGGGCCCGCTGAAGGCGCTCGACGAGCACGTCGACGGCCGCGGACGCCCGCACGGCCTCGCGGGCGACCAGATCCCGCTCACCGCCCGCGTGGTCGCGGTGGCGCGCGACTACTGCCGCGAGCTGATCCAGAGCGAAGACCCGGCCAAGGCGGCCGACGCGGTGCGCGGGCGCGCGGGCTCCGTCCTCGACCCGAAGGTGGTCGACGCGTTCTTCCTCGCGCTCCGCGACGAGCACTACGTGCAGCGCCTGGAGCAGGGTCGCGACGGCGCGCACGTGGCCGTGGTCGACGGAGACCCAGCGAGCCTCGCGGTCGCCGAGCTGCAGCTCTCGGCGGCCGGCTTCCGCGTGACCACCTACTCCGACGGGCTCAAGGCCTGCGAAGCGCTGGTGGTCACGCCGCCCGACGTCGTGCTCTCGGAGACCGTACTCCCGCGCATGGACGGGATCAGCCTGCTGCTCAAGCTCCGCCGCACGCCGAGCACGCGCCACGTCCCCGTGATCTTCACCGCGGCCAAGACCGACCCCACCCTGCTGAACAAGGCGATCAAGCTCGGCGCCAAGGACCTGCTCCCCAAGCCGCTGAACTTCGAGGTCCTCGTCGCCAAGCTCCGCGGGCTGGCGGGGGGCAAGCAGGCGCGCCAGGAGTCGGCCCAGGGCGGCGGCGTGCGCGGTGACCTGGGAGAAATGCCCCTGCGCGACTTCCTGCTCGCGCTCTCGCGCGCGCGCAAGACCGCCAAGGTCGTGGTCGAGGGCGCCACGGGCAAGGGCGAGATCTTCCTCGAGCACGGCCACCCCGTCGCCGCCTTCGCCGACGACGCGGAGGGGCCCGAGGCCGTGCGCCGCCTGCTCGAGTTCGAGGAGGGCAGCTTCGCCCTGTTCCCGACCGCGGCGCCCGCGCTGCACAACCTCGGGCAGAGCATGGACACGCTCCTCAGCCAGCAGGACCTGGACGACGCGGCGGACGACGCGGCCATGTTCGACTTCAGCTACGACGCCGAAGACGCCGACCCCTGACGCCGCCGCTGGGGCTCGTGCCTGGGTCTTCCTGGTGACCGACGAGACCCTCGGCTTCGTCCCCCTGCCGCGCTGAGGACGAACGCGCCCTGTTAGCGCGCGATCTCCGAGATCAGGTCGTGCTTGGTGATGATCCCCAGCCCCCCGTGGGAGCGCACGAGCACCGCCGCGGCCTTGCCCTCCTTGGTCAGGAGCTTGGCCACGTCCTCGAGGCTGGCGTCGGCGTCGACCATGGGGAAGGGGGCCTTCATGACCTCCGACACGGGCACGGTCTCGGGCTTGCGCTGGTCGAGGAGCAGCCCCACGAGGTCACTCTCTTCGACCGAGCCCTTGGCTTCGTTGCCGTCGAGGACCGGGATCTGCGAGACGCCGTGCTGCTTCATGAGCCGCAGGGCCTCGTCGCAGTTGGCGCTCGAGCTCACGCCCACCACCTCCTTGAGCCCTCGCTTGTGATTCAGCAGGTCCCAGGCGCTGAGCGGGAACTCGCTCTCGAGCATGCCGTTCTCGCGCAGCCACTGCTCGGAGTAGACCTTCGAGAGGTAACGCAGCCCGTGGTCGCAGATCATGGTCACCACGATCGCGTCGGGGCCGAGGTCGTTGCGCTTGGCATACTCCAGCGCGGCCCACACCGAGGCCCCGCTCGACGCGCCCGAGAAGATCCCCTCCAGGCGGGCCAGCTTGCGCGCCATGACGTGGGCCGTCTTGTCGTCGATCCGGTAGCAGTCGTCGAGGATCGAGAGGTTCATGGTCGAGGGGTAGAAGTCCTCGCCGATCCCCTCGGTGAGGTAGGTGTGCGGGGTCACGTCGATCCCGTTGTGGAACTTGTCGTAGTACATCGAGCCCACCGGGTCGACGCCCACGACCTGGACCTCGGGGTTCTGCTCCTTGAGGTATTTGCCCGTGCCGCTGAGGGTCCCGCCGGTCCCCATGCCCGCCACGAAGGCCGTGACCTTCCCGTCGGTGTCGCGCCAGATCTCCGGCCCCGTGGTGCGGTAGTGCGCCTTGGGGTTCGACTGGTTCTCGTATTGGTTCGAGTGCCAGGAGTTCGGGATCTCCTTGTTGAGCCGCGCCGCGACCGAGTAGTAGGAGCGCGGGTCGTCCTTCTCGACCGCCGTCGGGGTCACGATCACCTCGGCGCCGAGGGCGCGGAGCACGTCGATCTTCTCCCGCGACATCTTGTCGGGCATGACGAACACGCAGCGGTAGCCCCGCGTGATCGCGGCCAGCGCGAGGCCCACACCGGTGTTGCCGCTGGTGCACTCGATGATCGTGCCCCCGGGCTTGAGCGCCCCGCTCTCTTCGGCGTCGAGCACGAGCTGCATGCCGATCCGGTCCTTGAAGGACCCGCCCGGGTTCATGTAGCCCATCTTGCAGTAGATCTGGGCCTTGACCCCCCACTGCTCGGCCAGGCGGTTCAGCTTGACCAGGGGCGTGTTCCCGATCGCCTCGCACACGTTGTTGAAGACCTTCATGGATCCGTCCTTGCCGCTCGCTCGCGCGCAGTATGGGATCCCCGTGAAGGCTCGTCTACCCCCGGCTCGCCAAGTCCGCGGGGCTGAGAGCGATTCTCAGGCGCCTGGGGGCCCTTGCTAGGCGAGGGCGCCCCGGTTTGGAACAATCGGCGCGAGGAGTTCCATGCCGCTCACCCCCGAGAGCAGCCCCGCCGAGCTGTGGGCCGAGGTCGCGCGCCTGCGCTCGGCCCGCGACCACGCCCGAACCCAGCGCGCGGTGCTCGAGAGCGAAGCCGAGCGCCTGCGCGAGGAGAACGCGCGCCTCGCCGAGCGCGCGCAGTTCGTGGAGTCGCTCTCGCGCAAGGCGCGCGAGACCAACGAGAAGCTCGAGATCCTGACCTCGCTCACCCGCGAGCTGGCCTCCTTCGACCTCGACGGGGTGCTCGAGGTGTGCGTCAAGCGGATTCCCTTCCTGGTCGGCGCACGCTTCGCCTCGGTCTACCTCTACGACGCCGCCAAACAGCGGCTCGTGCTCCGCCACCACACCCACGGGCGGGAGATCGACGGCGAGGTCGATCTGCAAGCCAACCCCGACTCGCTCATGGCCCGGGCGGTGCGCAGCGGCGAGACCCTCTGTATCGGCGACCTCGAGACCCAGGCCGACCTCAGCCGCCCGCACCGCGCGCGCTACCAGACCTCGTCGTGCTTGATCACGCCCCTCGTCGCCGGCGGCGAGGTGCAGGGAGTGCTGAACCTCGCCGACCGCTTCGACCAGCGCCCCTTCGACGCGGGCGCCCCCCTCGGGGTAATCCACCAGGCCTGCGAGCTGCTCGCGGTCTCGCTGCGCAACGCGCAGCTCTTCGACGAGATCCAGCGCGCCGCGCGCACCGACCGCGTGACCGGGGTGATCAACCGCTTCGCGTTCCTCGAGACCCTCGCGATCGAGGTCAAGCGCGCGCAGCGCTACGGGCACCCCCTCGGCATGCTCGCCGTGCACCTCGGGGGGCTGCGCCTGGTCAACGCCAACTACGGGCACCTGCTCGGCGACCAGCTCCTGCGCGAGGGGGCCCAGGCCCTGCGCAAGAGCGTGCGCGACGTCGACGTGGTGGGCCGCACGGGCGGGGCGACCTTCGGCGTGCTGCTCCCCGAGCAACTCCTGCCCGGGGCGCAGACCGTCGCGCACCGCCTGGCCCAGACCCTCGGCCGCGCCAGCTACCGCGTGGGCGAGGTCGACCTCGAGCTGCCCGCGACCCTCGGGCTGGCCGTGCTCAGCGCCGACGAGAGCGCCGAGGCGTTCCAGCAGCGGGCGCTCGAAGCCCTGGAGCGCGCCCGCGCCCAGGGCGAAGTGATCTGCGAAGACCCCGGCGCCTGAGCTGCGTAGCCCTGCGGGGGCGTCAGTTAGTAGTCGTCGCCGTACTCGTCGGCGCCGCCCTCGTCGCCATACTCGTCGCCGCCGCCCTCGTCGCCATACTCGTCGCCGCCGCCCTCGTCGCCCTCGTCGAGCGGGGCTGCCTCTTGGCTCGCGGAGCGCCCGCCCAGGTAGCGGGCGGCCTCTTCGGGCCCGAGCACCTCGAGCATGTCGGCTTCGTAGGCGAAGTAGGCGTTGTGCGAGCTCGAGCGCTCGTAGAGCGCGTTGATCTCGCGCTCCTCCAACCGGCGACGCCAATCCGCGCGCATGAGGTCGGAGGGGATCGCCTTGCGCACCGTGGCCGCGACCTCGGTCTCCTGGGTCACCTCGGGCGGCCGCGGCTGGTAGCCGGGCTTGTAGGGGTTGGGCGAGCCCACGCAGCCCACCAGGGTGGGCGCCAGAGCGAGCAGACAAACCGTAACGAGCCGGGGCATGGTCCCCTCCTGAACGCGCGCCTTCATGCTACCACCCAAACCCGCCTGGGTTCCAACGGGGACTACCCCCCCCGGGTGTGCATTTCCAGGTGCGGGTCGCCGCGCAGCTCCTCGACCACCGCCAGCGGCCTCCGTCGGGGGAGGCGCAGGCGCTCCTCGGCGCCGCGGTCGGCGCGCGCTCCCCAGCCTGCGCCGATCAGGCGCTCGAGCTCCGCCGCGCTCGCCCCGGCGCGCAGCGGCTGGAGCAGGTCGACGCCCGCGGCGGCATACAGGCAGTGGAACCAGTGCCCGTCGGCGGTCAGGCGGCTGCGGTCGCAGCGCGCGCAGAACGGCTGGGTGGTCGACGCGATCACCCCGAACACCTGCCCGTCGGGCAAGCGGAAGCGCTCGGCCGGGGCAGCGTCGCGAGGCTCGAAGGCCTCGGGCTGCCCGCGCTCCGCCGCGACGGCGGAGAGGATCTCGCGCTGGCTCACGACGCGCTCGGGCTGCCAGTGGGTCGCCCCGCCGACGTCCATGTATTCGATGAAGCGCAGCTCGGCGCCGACGTCGCGCGCGAAGTCGAGCAGACCCACGAGCTCGTCTTCGTTGCGGCCGCGGACCACCACGCAGTCCAGCTTCAAGCCCCCGAAGGTCGCGCGCGCAGCCTCGATCCCCGCGAGCACCTTGGGCAGCAGGTCACGCCGGGTGAGCGCTTCGAAGCGCCGGGGGTCGAGGGTGTCGAGGCTCACCGTGATCCGCTGCAGCCCAGCGGCGCGCAGCTCGCTGGCCAGCGGGGCGAGGCGGACGCCGTTGGTGGTCAGGGCGAGGTCCGCCAGCTCGCGCGCGGCCAGCATGCGCACCAGCACGGTGAGGTCCTTGCGCAAGAGCGGCTCCCCGCCGGTGACCCGCACCCGGTCGACCCCGCGCGCCACGAAGGCGTCGGTCAGCCGCGCGAGCTCCTCGAAGCTGAGCAGGTCGCGCTGCGGGAGCCAGGTGTACGTCTCCTCGGGCATGCAGTAGTTGCAGCGCAGGTTACAGCGGTCGGTGACCGAGATCCGCAGCGAGCGCAGCGGCCGTCCGTGGGTGTCGAGGGTGCTGGCCACGTAGGGAGTATACGCCGGCCGGCGCTCGCGGCCCCGGGGAAAAGCCGCGCCCAGGCCCCCCCGCGAGGCCTTCAGTCCGGGAACGCGGCGCGCTGGTAGGCGCGGAAGGCCTGCAGCCGGCGCACGACGGCGGCCCGTGTGGCTCCCTCGACCTCGGTCGGGCGCTCCTCCGCAGGGTCCGCCGCCAGGTCGAACTCGACCAGGCGACCGCTGTCGGGCTCGTAGAGGTACTTCGTCGAGCCCTCGATCAGGGCCTGCCCCACGCCCTCGAAGAAGGTCGTGAGGTAGATCGGCGCGCCGCCCTCGCGCAGCAGGCTCCTCCCCTGAACGCGCCAGGCGCCGTCTTCGAGCCCGAGGAGGTCGGCGACGGTCGGGGCGACGTCGATCTGCTGAGCGACGAGGGGCGCGTCGTGCCGCAGGCGGCCGTCGGCCGACCAGAAGATCAGCGGCACGGTGACCTCCTCCTCGTAGAGCGAGTTGTTGTGCACGAAGCTCCCGTGCTCGCCGAAGGACTCGCCGTGATCGCCCACGAGCACGAGCAGGGTCTCTGCGTCGAGCACCCCCGCGGCGCTGAGCTCCGCGACGAAGTCGCCGAGCTGGGCGTCGGCGTGGGCCAGGACGCGCTCGTAGGCCTGCAGGCCTTCGCCGTCGGTGGGCGGCTTGCCTGGGTAGCCGTAGGGGTAGTGCGCCCCGAGGTTGATCACACAGCTGACGAAGGGTCGCCGCCCGGAGGCCAGGGCGGGAGGGACCATGGCGTAGAGCGGCGCGTCGCTCCTGCCGAAGGACGACGCCTCCTCGCCCTGAGCGGGGCCCGACTCGACCCGGCGCTCGACCCCGAGCGCAGCCAGCAGGCCGTGGGTGTTCTCGAAGGCGAGGTAGGCCGAGGTGTAGACGCTGACGTCGGCCTGGAGCTGCTGGCGCGCCGCCCACATGAGCGACGGCTCGTGCTCGGACAGCGACTCTCGCATGTCGATCCCGGGGAAGGGATGCCGCCCGCTGAGGATCGCGTAATAAGCCTTGGAGGAGTGGGGGAGCGCCACGTAGCACTTGGCGCGCAGCCCCTCACCCGCCAGCCGTCGCAGGGTCGGAGTCAGGGTCGGGCCGACGCCCTCGAGGTCCACGCTGGCCCAGCGCGCCGACTCGAGGATCACGATCAGGGCGTTGCGAAAGGGGGGCGCTTCCGGGACCAAGACCCTGGGCGAGGTGAGGGCTTCGCTCAACGGTCGCGCCCGCTGGTCGTGGGCGGCGGCGAGTTCGCGCTGCCCGCCCGCGCCCTGCGCGAGGTCGCGCACCAGGTTCACCGCGGGGCGCACGAGGATGTTCTCGTCGATCCGGTAGCGCTGGCGCGACACGCAAGCCGAGGTCACGAACAGCGCGGCCAGCACGCCTCCCGCGACGCGGCGCCCCACGCGCCGCCGGGAGCCCCCCGCTGCGGGCGCGGCAGCGCGGGGCCCGAGGAACAAGGCCGCGTAGGAGAGTCCCCAGAGCCCCCCGTAGAGCCCGCCGAACACGACGAGCATGCGGCGGAAGGTCATGCCTAAGCCCGCGTTGTGGTTGAAGAACAGCGTGGCCCCCGAGCGCAGGTCGCCGAAGTTGCTCCAGAGGTAGCCGAGCATGCCGAGGTCCAGGGGCTTGAGCCACAGCTCCCGCGCCCGCAGGTCGACTAGCAACAGGAACAACACCGACCCGAGCCCCAGGCCGACCCCGATCCAGCGCAGGCGGGTGGCGCCCTGGCCGAGCGCGAGGAGCCCCGCGCCGGCGAGCGCCGCGACCAGCAGGTCTTGCTGCAGCGCGAGCGTCGTCTCCCAGACGTCGTAGGGGGTGAACATGCGCTCGCTGGCGAAGCGGGTCAAGACGAGCTTGGGCAAGAGCAAGGTCAGGCACAGCGCCGCGACCGACAGCGGAAACCCTGCCAGGGAGAGCCAGCCCCGTTGCGGGTCGCCCCGCGCGTCGTCGTGGACGTTCATGCGCACCCCGTGTTGCGCTGACCCCTTCGGCGGGCGTCCGCCCGCCGCGGGGGCGCCGGGTGAGGTCGACGCCGCTCCGCGGTGCACCCAGCGCACTGCAGGAGCGGCGTCGAAGAGGTCACTCGATCTGGACCGGGAGCTTGAGCCGCAGCTCTTCGTCTCCCACTCGAATCACGACGGTCAACTCGTGGTCGCCGGTCTTGGCGCCCTCGGGCACCTCGACGTCCAGGTTGACGGTCTGCGAGTTGTTCAGCTTGGCCTCGTGCGTGGCCTTGACGCCCAGCTCGTCGTTCGACGCCGTGATCGCGACGTCGCCCTTGGCCTTGGACTTCAGCTTGAACTCGAGCTTGCCCTGCTTGCTCCGCTCCAGCTTGCCCTTTTGGGCGACGCTGACCGAGATGCCTCCCGCGTTCGCGGAGACCGTGATCGAGCCGTGGCGGCTTGGTTGATACCCGAGGTCGGAGATGGCCTTGAGCATGGAGTCCAAGGTGACTTGGTTCGGGTCGTAGTCGACGCCGTAATTCCACTGGCCGTTTGCTTCGGACACTTTCTTGACACCTGCAAGCCCTCCCAGGGCTTGTTTGACTTTAGAGCCTCAGCCGCCAGCTCACGTCATGCCTTCGATGTGGAACACCACGGTGTTGCTCTGCAGCACTACCTGATCGTCGGCCACGCTGGCGGCGGGGACGCCACCGAGCAGGGCCGCGACCAGCAGGCTGGTCTGGAACAGTCTCATTCGCTCGTAACTCCTTCTTTGCGCGCGCACCATGCGCGAGCCGTGTGGAGGGTATCGCCTGGCGGGGAAGCAAGCTCCCCCGAGCCCCAACGCGCCTGCAAGCGAAGGACTTAGCCGAAGCTAGCCGTGGACCGCGAGGTAGGCGTCGAGGGTCCGGGCGTGCTCGGGGGTCAGCTTGTCGAAGCGCAGCCCGATCGCGTAGGTCCCGTCGTGCAGGTCGTGGGACGAGCGGACGATCGCCTGGACCTCGAGCACCTGGTTCTCGAGGGCGAGCTGCAGGCGCACGCGGGTGCCGATCAAGAGCTGGTGGTTGAGCTTGATCCCGACCCCTTCGTGGGAGAGGTCGAGGGTCCGCCCCACGGTCAACTCGGTCCCGAGCCCGACCTCGTCGAGCTCGGTCAAGTTCACCAGGTTCAGCCCCCTGACCCGAGGCTCGTGCCGGCGCTCGGTGCGCGCCGCCTGCTTGTGGGCGGCGGCGCCCACGAACCACTCCTGGCGGCCCTTGGCGAAGCGGCGCGGGTGCCGGGCGAAGCGCGCGGCCTCTTCCGCGGTCACCCGGCGCTGCTCCACGAGGGTCGCCAGCGAGTCGTCGAGGACGCACATGCCCGCGGCGCGCCCGGTCTGGATCGCGTTGCGGACCTCGTGGATCTTGTCCGCGCGGATCATGCCCGCGATCGCGGGGGTGCGGAACATGATCTCGCAGGCTGGGATCCGCCCCTTGCCGGTCGGCTCGTCGAGCAAGACCTGGCTGACCACGGCCTGCAGCGAGTGCGAGAGCATGATCCGCACGAGCTGCTGCTCCTCGTGGGTGAACATGTCCAGGATCCGGTCGATCGTCTGGGCGACGTCGTTGCTGTGCAGGGTGGCGAACACGAGGATCCCCGTCTCGGCGGCCGTCAGCGCGGCGCGGACGGTCTCGTAGTCGCGCAGCTCACCGACGACGAGCACGTCGGGGTCCTGGTGCAGCGAGTCGATCACCCCGCGGTGGAACGAGGGCACGTGCGTGCCCACCTCGCGCTGCTCGATCGAGCAGCGCGCGTTCTGGTGCACGTATTCGATCGGGTCCTCGATCGTCATGACGTTGCGGCGGTAGGTCTGGTTGATCGTCTCGAGCAAGGCGGCGAGGGTCGTCGTCTTGCCCGACCCGGTCGCGCCGGTGACGAGCACCAGGCCCTGGCGCAGGTGCGCGAGCCGGGCCACCTGGGGCGGGAGGCGGAGCTCCTCCAGCGACGGGACCTTGCCCGCGAGGTGGCGAAAGGCCGCGGAGAGCCCGGTGCGCTGCCGGTAGTAGTGGCACCGCCAGCGGGCGTCGTGCCCGCTGGAGTGCGAGAAGTCGAGGTAGCCCTGATCGCTCAAGCGCTCGCGCTGCTCGGTTCCGAGGAGCTCGAGCAAGCTCGACTCCAGGTCGGGGGGCGGGAGCGCCGAGCTGCCGTCGACCTCGGTCAGCTCGCCCTGGAGCCGGATCCGCGGTCGCTCGCCGGCCTGGAGGTGGAGGTCCGAGCAGCGCAAGGCCACCGTCTGGCGCAGCAGCGCCTCGAGGTAGGTCGTCATGGGCCTTAGCCTTCCAGCTTCAAGAGCTTGGAGCGGTCGTCGGCGAGGCTCACCGCCTCGGCCGCGTCGATCTTCCCGTCGAGCACCAGCGCCGCCAGCGCGTCGTCCATGAGCTGCATGCTCTCGGCCCGCGAGGTCTGCATGGCCTGAGGGATCTGGTGCACGCGGTTCTCGCGGATCATGTTCGCCACGGCGCTGGTGACGGTCAGGACCTCGGCCGCCAGCCACAGCCGGTCGCCCTGCTTGCTCGGCACCAGCCGCTGGCAGATCACGAGCTTGAGCAGGTTCGCGAGCATGCCGCGGACCATGACCCGCTTGCGCCCCGAGTAGGCGTCTTGGATCCGCACCAGGGTGCGGTAGGCGTTGGTCGTGTGCAGGGTCCCCAGCACCAGGTGTCCGGTCTCGGCGGCGGTGAGCGCGGTCATGATCTGCTCGGGGGTCGCCAGCTCGCCGAGCACGATCACGTCGGGGTCTTCGCGCAGCGCGGAGCGCAGCGCGCTCTTGAAGTCGGGCGCGTCGCGCCCGACCTCACGCTGGCTGACCATGCTCGCCCGGCTCTGGACCACGTATTCGGTCGGGCGCTCGAGCATGACCACGTGGCAACGGCGGGTGTGATTGATCTGGTCGATGATCGTGGCCAGGGTCGTGGTCTTTCCGCTCCCGCGGGGGCCCGTGACCAGGACCAGCCCGCGCCGGATCTGCGGGACCTTCTTCACGATCGGCGGGAGGTTGAGGGTCTCGAGGCGCGGCAGCTCCTCGTGGATCCGGCGGAAGACCGCGCCCAGCCCTCCCGCCTGCTCGTAGACCGCGGCGCGGAAGCGCCCGACCCCCTCTTCGGTGTGGAGGAAGAGCGCGCTCTTGTCGCGGCGCAGGGCCTCGCGCTGGGTGTCGTCGAGGATCGGGCGCAGCAGCGCCTCGACGCGCTCCGCGCTGAGGAGGGTGGGGTTCAAGCGCTGCATGACCCCGTGGATCCGGGCGCAGGGGCGCGCGCCAGCCGCGAGGTGCAGGTCGTCGGCGTCGAGCTCGACCTGCACGCGGAAGAACTCGCTCAGGTTCCCCCGCCCAAGGCGGTCAGCGACCTCGACGTGGGGGAAGCGCCCCGAGGTCGGGTCGCCCTCGTGGTGCATTTTCTTCTGGGTCCCGAGCAAGCGATCGAGGGTGCTCTGACGGAGGTAGCCGTGCTGCACCATGATCTCGCCCAAGAAGGCCGGAGGGTCGGTGACCTCCTGGAGCGAGAGGCAGTGCTCGAGCTCCTCCTCGGTGATCAGGTCGTAGTGAACGGCCAGCTGGCCAAGTGTGGTGTCCATGGGCCCCAGCGCTGCAAGCAGCGCGCCGAGACCCGAGCGCGCGGAAGTCGCGCTGCCGATCGACTTCCTGTCTCAGGGGTGTGAGCCGCGGGGCGGACGTCACACCTCTGAGACAGGCCCCGGCTGAGGGCTCAGGTGAGCTGGGCAGCTCGCTGGAAGAACTCGACGTCCTCGAAGTGGGCGACCGCGTCCCGGACCTCCTGGGGGTCCTCTCCGAAGAAGAACAGGGTTCCGTAGTGGTTCCCGAAGCCAGTGCGCTTGATCACCTTGTGCGCCATGGGCTCGAACAGGCTGTGCTTCTCGAAGCAAGGGTGGAGGGTCAGCTCGTCGGGCACGTTCAGTCCGGTGACCACGCCTGGCTTGGGGAACACCAGGCAGTTGCCCGCGTAGCCCTGGCGGCCGGAGACCTCGTCGGGGAAGAAGGCGTCGAGCTCGGCCTGGGGGGTCAGCGGGTCGGCGCTCAGGAGCAGGGCTTGGTAGGTGTCGAACCCGTAGGCCCGCTGGATCAGCTCGAAGATGTGCCCGCCGGGCACGCGGTTGGCGACCTCGCCGAAGGCCAGCTCGCCCTCGGCGTCGAGGAAGAACTCGGGGTGGATCACGCCGTAGCGAATGTCGAAGGCCTTCACCAGCTGCTCCACCGCCTTGCGAATCTTCGGGCGTTGGGCTTCGAGATCCGGGGTCGCCGGGGTGACCTGCGAGTAGCCGAGGTGGACGTACTCGTTCACGTTCATGAACTGGATCTTGCCGCCGTGAATGAACGCCTCGCAGGAGAACTCCTGCCCGCCCAGGTGCGTCTCGGCCAGGAGCGGGAAGGCGTCGACGGGGATCTCGGCGACGTCCTCCTCCGTGCGGATCACGCGGTGACCGACGCTGCCCGCGGCGCGCAGCGGCTTGACGTGCACCAGGTCGAGCTCGTCTCCCTCGATCCGCGACTGAGCCTCGTTGACCCGACGGAAGAAGCGCAGCAGGTCCGCTGGCGCGTCGACCTCTTCGAACACACCGACGCGGATCCCGGACAGCTGCGCCTTGCGCTTCATCATGCCCTTGTCCCGCAGCAGGAGCGTGCGGTTGAACAGGCGCGGCTCGTCGAGGAACACCGCGTTCAGGGCGCCGGCCCACTCCACACACTCCTCGTAGAGGGGCACGGCGAGGCGACAGCCCAAGGCTTGCAGCTGCTCGCGGAGGTGCGTCGAGTCCTGGCTGAGCTTGTCGAACTCCCACGAGATCGCGTTGATCCCCTCCTTCTGCAGGCCCTCCTCGAAGCCGGGAGGCACCACGACGACGAAGTCGTAGCCCAGAGCCTGCGCGGCCTCCATGGTCTCGATGCTGTATCCGAGGAGGGCGATCTTCCCCGGGCGGGTGAACGTGGTCATGGCGGTACCTCTCTGCTGGGTCGGCGCGGCCACGCTCTCGACCCGAGTAGGTCCGGCTGCGGCCACCAAAGGCCTGCGCGCTGCCAGCGCCGAAGGCGCGACTGCACGGGGCATGCGAGCGTTCATTGTAAGGACTGCGCAGTTCAAAGCAACCGCGCGCCCCGAAGCGCGCGACGCACACGCCTCGTGGCTCAGCGGAAGTCGCGCTTGTCCAGACCGTGGCGGCGCAGCTTGCGCAGGAGCGTCCGCGGGCTCACCCGAGCGGTGTCGGCCGTGGCCTGGATCCGCCCGCGGTGTCGGCGGAGGGCGGCCTCGAGGTAGCGCCGCTCGGCCTGGGCTACCGCTTCTTCGAGCCCTCGCTCGAGGTCGACCTCCGCCGGCGCGGCCAGGGGCGCGGGCTGCGCGACCGGCGCGGCGGGGAGCTCGGCGAAGCCCGAGGGCTTGCCGGAGCGCGCGTCCGACTTGCCGCCGTAGGGCTGCATCAGCCGCGTGAACTGACGGCGGGTGAGCTTCTGACCCTGCTGGGTGAGGACCAGGCGCTCGACGAGGTTCTCCAGCTCGCGCACGTTCCCTGGCCACGAGTAGGCGAGCAGCGCCTCCAGGAAGCCGTCGGTGAGGCGGGGGGGCTCGACGCGGTACTGCTTGGACAGCTTGCGGCGAAAGTAGCCGAACAGGTGAATCACGTCCTCGGCTCGGGCGCGCAGCGGCGGCACCACGAGCCGGATCACGTCCAGCCGATAGAAGAGGTCTTCGCGGAACTGTCCGGTGCGGGCCACGTCGTCCAAGGGCACGCTGGTAGCGGCGATCACCCGCACGTCGACCGGGACCTCCGCGGTGCCGCCGACCGGGCGCACGGTGCCCTCCTGCAGCGCGCGCAGCAGGCTGAACTGGTTGCTCAAGGGCAGGTTGCCGACCTCGTCGAGGAACAGGGTCCCGCCGTCGGCGTGCCGAAAGAGGCCCTCCTTGGAGCTGCTGGCCCCCGTGAACGCGCCCTCCTCATGCCCGAACAGCTCCGAGTCGACGAGGTTCTCGGGGACCGCGCCGCAGTTGATCGCCACGAAACGCCCCGACCGCCCCGAGTGCTTGTGGATCGCCCGGGCCAGGAGCTCCTTGCCCGTGCCGGTCTCCCCCAGAATCAGCACGTTCGCGCCGGTCGGGGCCACTTGAACCAGGGTCTGGAACAGCTCCCACATGGCGCCGCTGCGGCTGACCAAGCCCTCGAAGCGTGAGGAGCGGGAGCGCGCCAGGTCGAAGCGCTGGAGGCGCGGGAGCAGCCGCTGGCTCTCGATCGTGCGTTGGACCGCCTTGGCCACGACCTGGGTGGTCGGCACCAGGACGACGTCTGCGGCCCCGCTCTGCAAGGCGCCGCGCACCACTTCGGCCGATCCCCCGGGCGCCCACACCAACACCTCCGTCAGGGGCGCCTCTCGCCGCGCGGCCTTGACGAACTCGTAGAGCCGCGCCCGGACGACCGAGGCCTTGGAGGCCTCGGTGGCCTCGACCAGCAGGGCCCGCACGTCAGGACGGTGAATCCGAGCGAGGGCCTCCTGCGAGGTCACCGCGCGCGGATCGAGGCCCACGGCCACCAGCGCAGCGTGGGCCTCGGCGCAGCCGACGGTGAGGACCACCGGGGGCCCGGCGCCGACCGGCTGCAGCTCGGTCTCGCTGGCCGCCAGCGCCCCGTCGGCCGCGGCCCGGTCGAGGCTCTGTGCGGGGTCGACCGGACGATGTTGACCGAAGAATTCAGACGATTCTGTCGGGTTTGGATCCGTCACTTTCGTCTGATCCTACCATGAAGACTAGGCTTAGCTGATGGTCTTCCATGTGCCTTTGGGGCGGTCCCAACCCCTTGAGAGCAGGCACGATGAGTTCGATCGACGGCGCCGAGCCGCGTCCCAGCGTTGGTGTGTTCGGCGCAAGTGGCATAACCGGACGCGAGTTATGCCGACTCCTGCGCGATCACCCGCGCTTCGAGGTGGCGTTCGCCACCTCCCGCGAACACAGCTCCCTGGCCGAGGTCGATCCCGCGGCGCCGGACCTCGCGCTCTCGCACCCCGACGCCGTCGACCCCGGCGGGGTCGACGTGGTGTGTCTGTGCTTGCCCCATGGGCGCTCCGCGGCCGTCGCTGCGCGCTGCCTGGCCGCAGGAGCCCGGGTCGTCGACCTCTCGGGCGACCTCCGCTTGCGCTCAGCAGCGACCCACGCCTCCACCTACGGCTCGCCCCGCGACGAAGCCGTCGCGGCGCAGGCGGTGTATGGCCTGACCGAGGTCGCGCGCGCGCAGCTGCCGACGGCGCAGCTCGTCGCCAACCCCGGCTGCTACCCCACCTGCGTGGCCCTGGCCCTGCTGCCCCTGGCCGAGGCGGGACGTCTGCGCGGGCCGCTGGTGGTCCACGCGGCGTCGGGCGTCTCGGGCGCTGGCGCGAGCCCCACGCCGACCACCCACTTCTGCTCGGTCAACGAAGACGTGCGCCCCTACAAGGTCGGCCGCGCGCACCGCCACGTGCCGGAAATGGAGCAGGCCCTGGGCGACTCGGCGCCTGGACCAGCGCCGGTCGTGGTGTTCAACCCGCACCTGGTGCCGCTCGAGCGGGGCATGCTCGCCACGATCGTGGTCCACGGCGCGGGCCTCGGCGCCGACGAGGCCCTGGAGCTGTATCGGGCACGCTACGCGGACGAGGCCTTCGTCCGCGTGGGGTCCGACCCGGCTCGAATCCGCGCAGCGGCCCGCACCAACGACGCGGTGGTCGGGGTCTCCCCGGTGGAGGGCCTCGACGCGCTGGTGGTGACCTGCGCGATCGACAACGTGCTCAAGGGCGCGGCGGGCCAGGCCCTACAAAACCTCAACGCCATGTTCGACCTCCCCGAGTCGTTGGGGCTCCCCAGCCTCTCGTCGAAGGCCGCGCTGGCGGGAGCGTGCGCATGACCGCCGCTCGCGCAGCGGAGCACGCCCGCGGGGCCGCGGCGCTCGCCCCCGAGCGCGCGGTCCTCAAGGCGGGGGGTGCGGTGGTCTCGGACCCCGACTTCCTCGCGGCGCTGGCCGATCATGTGGCGGAGCGAGTCAGCGCAGGCGGTGCGTTGATCCTGGTCCACGGCGGCGGCGAGTTGATCACCGAGCTGGAGCGCCGGTTCGGGGTGAGCGCGGCGGTCAAGCACCAGGGCCTGCGCGCCACCCCGCCCGAGTCCATGCGGCTGGTGGCCATGGCCCTGCGCGGGGTGATCAACGCCACGATCGTGGCCCGGCTCGTGGCCCGCGGCGTGGCCGCGATCGGGGTCTCGGGCGTCGACCTGGGGATCCTGCGCAGCGACTTCCTCAACCGGACACGCCTCGGCCGCGTAGGGGGACCGCCCCGGGTCGACGCGACCCGCCTGCGCGGCCTGCTGGCCCAGGGCCTGACCCCTGTGTTGGCGCCCGTGTGCCTGGGCCCCGACGGCGGCCTGCTCAACGTCAACGCCGACACCGTGGCCCACTCGGTCGCGGTCAGCCTCGGCGTCGAGACCCTCGACTTCGTGAGCGACGTGCCGGGGGTCCTCGACGCCGAGGGCCGCGTCGCCCGCCGCCTCGACCCTGGAGACGCCAGCGACATGCTGCGCGGGACCGGGGTGCGCGGCGGCATGATCCCCAAGCTCCAGGCCGCCGTCGCTGCGGCCCGTGCCGGCGTGGGCCGCGTGCGGATCGGCGACCTGAGCAGCCTGTCCCAGGGCACCGCCACGGAGGTCGTCGCATGACCAACGCCCATTCCCGCACTTGAGCAGCCCCCAAGGAGGCCCCGCATGAGCGTCACCCTGAAGAAGCTTCGTTCCCCGCGCCTTTCGATCGAGCCCGCCGACCGGGACGACATGGACATGATCGCGGACTTCATTCGCTCCACCGCCGACTGGTATCGCCCCTTCCTCGACGAGAAGGACATGGCCGAGCACGAGGTCGGCGAGGACTGGAAGGTGGTCAACTTCAAGCGGCGGGACTTCTACGTGGGTCGCGCGGCCGGGATCCCGGTGGGCACGATCTCGCTGCAGTACTTCGGCGACTACGCCTACGTCGGCTACGTCTACCTGGACTCGGAGCACGTGGGCAACGGCTACGGCCGTCAGCTGCTGACCTTCGCCGCCGAGGTGGCGCGCAAGCGCGGCATGCGCGGTGTGTGCTTGATCGCGCACCCCGAGGCCACCTGGGCCACCAAGGCCTACCTCAAGTTCGGGTTCGAGAAGATCGCCAGCGACAAGGCCGAGGTCGTGGCGTGGAACGACGGCTTCCTGGCGGACTACTACGAGGAGGGCTTCGAGCTCTACCTCTACCCCCTGACCGAGCCTTCGTGAGCCCGAGGTCACCAGCCCTGGAGCGGAACTCCAAGAGCCTGGACCAGGCCCTCACGGCCCTGGAGGCCTCGCTCCCCTTCGCCAAGAGCAACTATCAGACGAGGTTGTTCGGGGTGGCCGACACCTTGCTCGAGAGCGACGAGGGGCTGAGCTGCCTGTCGGCTCAGGCGCACCGCCTGGAGGCCGCGGGCGCCTTCGACGGCGGCGGGTGGGCCGACCCGGCGAAGCTGCTCCCGCCCCTGGTGCGCGGGGCCCTGGTCGCGGGGGGGGTGCTGCCGGTGATCGAGGCCCTCTCCGAGCTGCGCATGCTGGCGATCGCTCAAGGGCGCCAGACGTCGCCGCGGGTCTCCCCCGCCGAGGCGCGAGACTTCCTGGAGGAGGTCCTGGCGCTCAACCTCGACCTGCTGTTCCCGCGGGCCACCGAGGCCTCCCGGACCATTCCCGCCGCGCAGAAAGCCAAGGCTGAGCGCTTGTTCCGCTTCCTGGGAGCGGAGCTCGGGCTGCAGAACCTCGTTCACGTGGTGGAGGCGGAGATCCAGGCGGTGTGCGTTCAACGCCCGATCATGACTCGCCAGGCGCGACGCATGATCCGGCTGATGGAGGAGATCCCGAGCGAGGAGCAGCGCTCACCGGCTCTGCACCAGTACGCGCGCGCCGTGCGCGGCGCGGGCGAGCTCGCCCAAAGACACCGCAGCCTCGCCGACTACCGCAGCGCGCTGCTGGAGGCCGACGAGGCGGCCCTGCGGGCGGAGGCGCAAGCCTCCGCGGAGAACCTGCGCGCCACGGGCTTGGGCAGCCGCCACCACTCGGTGCTGCTTCGCGTGTTGCGCACCAAGGCCCCACGACTGATCGCCTCGGCCCTGCAGCTGAGTGCAGTGGGGCAGGCCGAGCTGGAGTCGAACGAGGAGCTCGCCCACCAGCTGATCAAGGTCGCGATCCTCCCGGCGAGCCCGCAGGCGGTCTACGGCCTGGCTCGCTTGCTCGACCGCGGGCTCCTGTCGCACAAGGACGTCGCAGCCGGTCTGCGGCGCCTCGTAGACCTCGACCTGTGCGCCAAGGTTCGGCGTGGGCTCCTGCGCCGAAGGTCCCACAGCGACGGCGTGACCGCGAACTCGCTCCTGGTCGCGGGGGCCCTCAGCGTGCTCGGCCAGCCGCTGGGGATCGGCCAAGGGAACAACCCCACCTGTCAGGCCGTGCGCGGGATCAGCCTCTGGAGCCAGCACGCGCCGGGATACCTGCTCGAGCTGGTGGCCAGTGCGGCGCGGGACGACCTGGTGCAGATCCGCTTCGAGGGGGAGGTCCTGTCTTCGCAAGACCTGGACGGCGGGCTGGCCCGCGACCACTTCGACGACGAGCTGGACCCGATCTCCATGATCCTGGTGCGCCACCTGGACCGGCTCTACGACGAAATGATGCGCCGGGTCGCCTCGCGGGACGACGACGGGCACAAGTGGGCCAACCCGGGGCTCTATGGGCGCTGGGTTCCGCACGGCTTCGCCGCGCTCTTGGACAAATCCACGGGCGCGGTGGCGGGCTACGAAGACTTCGTGCGCCGCTTCTACGCCACCCACCACCCGGCCTACAACGACGGCTACGAGCTGATCTACACCAACCCGGTGGGGATCTTCGTCACCACCGCCCACGGCGACCTGCTGGGCTTGCACGCGGTCGGGCTGCAGCGGGTGGCCACGGATCCCGACGGCACCCTGCGGGCCTACTTCTTCAACCCGAACAACGACGGGCGCCAGGACTGGGGTCAGGGGATCAAGCCCTCGATCACGGGTCACGGCGAAGAGGAAGGGGAGTCCTCCCTCCCCTTCCACCAGTTCACCGCCCGCCTCTATGCGTTCCACTACAACCCCTACGAGGAGGGTGACGGCTACGCCGTGCCGAAGGAGCGGATCCGCGTGATCGAAGAGCTCGCCCGCGCGAGCTGGGGCAAGTCCTACGTCTGGTCCAAGGGCCCGCTCTGAGCCGATCCGCTCCGTGAGCGAGGCGCGCGCCGGAGTCCTCCCGAGTCAGATCGCGCGGGGCTCGCTGGGGCGTCTCCGCCGGGCCCAGGGCGGGGGCTGCTCGAAGCGCAAGTCGTAGGGCCCGCAAGGCACGCCGCGCTGCCCGGGCGCCCAGCGCGGCTGCCAGCCCGCGGGGAAGCCCTCCCGCGCGCGGGGCGGCCCCGGGTCCCCGGCGCAGCACCGCAGGCTGCGCTCGGCCAGCTCGAGCAGCTCGAGCTGCAGGTGCTCGCGCAGCGCGCCCAGCGCCGCGTCGGAGGCCTCGGGGGAGACCCAGTAGGGCCCGACCACCTCCTGGTGCAGCCGGCTAAAGGGGAGCGGGATCGCGGTCCGGTCCCAGGTCCCGAGGCGCAGGTTCGCGGAGAACCACGTGCGCACCGCGTAGATCGGCACGCGGCAGGCCCGCGCGATCACGAGCGCCCCGGTCTTGACCTCGTAGGCGGGCCCGCGTGAGCCGTCGACGGTGAGTCCATACAGGCAGTGCGACGCCTGGTTCATGTGCCGGATCATGTCGGGCAAGACCTCTCGCCGGCGCGTGCCCCCGCGCGAGGAGCCGCCGCGAAAGGCCTCGCACCCGCAGCGCTCGAGCAGGCGCGATACGATCCCGCCGAAGGTGCCGGTGCTGGCCAGCGCGGTGCCCTTGAGCGGGCCGTAGGCGTAGGCCGAGGCGAACACCTCCTCGTGCCAGAGGATCGCCACCACGCCCACGTGCTTGGCGAGGGCGGCCGTGATCTCGCGGTTCAGGCGGTCGTGGTGCTGGCGCGCGGTCGTCCACAGCACCCAGCAGTAGGCTCGGTAGAGCCAGGGGAGGACGACCCCCGCGACGCCGAGCAAGAGCCCCGAGGCCCAGCGCCGGGCCCGTCGCCACGGCGTGCGCGAGCTGCGTCGCGGGTGCGCGGCCTCGTAGGCGCTCCCCTGGGGGCCGAGGGGGTCGGCGGCTGAGCGTGGGGGATCCGTGGACACAGGGGGAGGGTAGCAGGCGCCGCGCACCGCTCCGAGGCCGCTTGACCCAGGGCGTGCGGCCGGTCACTACAGGGGTAGAGGAGCGCCCATGCCCCCCATGTTTCGACTCGCAGCATGGCTCGCGGGCGCCACGGCGCTGGGCGCGTGGCTCGCGACGCGGCGGGGGCGCACCCCGCCTCCCGAGCCCGTCGCGGAGGAGGGCCGGCGCTGCCCGCGCTGCGCCGCACAGCTCGAGACCAAGATCCTGAGCCAGGAGGTCGCCGCGCCGACGGGGGTCGAGCACGAGACCGCGCGCGACTCCTGCCCTCGCTGCGGCTACAGCACGACGCGGAGCTACTCCTGGTAGGCCCAGCACACGAAGGGTAGCCGCGCCTCCTCCCAGGGCCCAGAATGCGCCCTGGGAGCGGCGGTGAGCGGCCAGCACCACGAGCACTACGACCACTACAGCGAGGGCATGGCCGACCGCCTCGACCGGGGCTACGGCTACGTCGACCGCTGGATCAACGCGCAACTCTGCGCGCTGCTGACCCCCGGCGCTCGGGTGCTCGACCTCGGCTGCGGGTTCGGCAGCCTCGACGCCGACCTGCGCCGGCGCGGGGTCGCCGCGGTGGGGGTCGACCTGCTCCCCTTCTGCCTGCAAGCCGGGCGCGCGCGCGACCCGGCCGCGCGGCTGGTGTGCGGAGACGCGACCCGGCTGCCCTTCGCCCCAGGCTCCCTCGACACCGTGGTGCTCAAGGACGTGCTGCACCACCTCTACGACGAGGCCCCGCTCGACGTGATCTTCGCCGAGCTCGAGCGAATCGGGATCCGCGAGCTGGTGATCAGCGACCCCAACCCCAACCCGCTCTTGCTCCTCGGGCGGCGCTTGATCGGCCACGTCGACCCGGTGTGCAGCCCGCGCGCGGCGAGCCAGCTGCTGCGCCGCTTCGGCTTCGAGGTCGAGTTCCAGCGCTACGGGGTCGTGGCCAGCATGGCCCTCAGCGGCGGCTACGTGGCGCCTGCGCTGGTGCCCGGGTCGGCGCTCCTCTGGCGGCCGCTCATGCTCGCCGACGCCACGCTCAGCCGCGTCGCCAACCGCGCGGGGCTCGGGCGCGCCGTGTGCTGGCGCTACTTCCTCAAGGCGCGCCGGGTCTGATCAGCGCGCGCTGCTCCCCGGGCACTCGGCGGGCACCCCGGGGATCCCGCGCGCGCGCCAGGCCTCGAGGACCAGGCGCACGCCGTCGTCGTCGCCGACCTGGGTCTCGAGGTGCGCCTTGGCCCACGGGGTCTCGAGCAGCGCGTGCCAGGCGAGGAAGCGCGGTAGCCCGTCGGGGCGGAAGCCCCGGGCGAGCTCGCGGATCAGGAGGATCACGCGCACGTCGGCGTCGGCCGCGGCGAAGCGGCGATAGCCGTCGCAGTCGAGGTAGGGGCCGATCGCGCTGACCACGCGCAGCGCGTCGGAGGTCGCGTGCGCGGTCCAGGCGGCGAGGTGCGGCTCGGCGTCCTTGATCCGCCTGCTCCGCCGACGGACGCGCAAGGTGAGCGGCCCCGTCTTCTGGGGCACGATCAGCTCGAAGGCGTCGCAGCCCGCGGGGAGCGGGGCGAAGGCGACGTCGCCCCGCTCGCTCAGGGTCTCCAGCGGGTTCGCGATCGGCGGCAGCTGCACGCCGCCAAGGCTCAGGCGCAGGTCCTCCCGCTTCGTCCACCCGTCGCGCTGCAGGCGCTCGAGGTAGGCCCCGTAGAACGAGACCACGAGGGCGGGATCGGCGTCGGCCGGCGCCCGCAGGATCGCGGCCGCGTTGCCGAGCGCGTCGAAATACGCGACCCCGCCTTCGGCCCGGGGCGGGTCGAGCGGGAGCCAGAGGCAGAGCCCCGACGCGTCGGGCTGGGGCGAGACCCCCCAGGGGTCGTCGCGGTCTCCTGCGATCACCTGCCCTCCCACGAGCGCCAGGGCGCAACCGATCCAGAGTGTCCTTCGCATGCCGAGCTCCTCGTTCAGGTCGCGTCACCTTAGGCAGCGCAGGGCTCGAGTGCATGCAAATCGTTTGCAACCTCGCTCCATCCACCCCCCGAGCGGGCGGAAAGCGCACGAACTCGCGTTCGCAATCGCTTCGCGTCGGCCGACCCCGTTCGCATGCGTCGCGAGCTGAAGTGCGTTCTGAACCAAACGCGGAACGCATTGTGATTCCTGCGCTTACGCGAGATTTTCGTGCACGAACTGGAGCGCAGGCTGGCTACCCATTCACGAGGAGGCAGCCATGGCCCGCCGCACCCACCTTCGCGCTCCGTCCGAGGCACCCCGTCGCAGTCGTCGCACACCGGCGATCGCGGCGGTCGTGGCGGGGCTCGCGTTCGGGGGCGGAGCCGTGTGCAGCGCGCTGGTCGGCGGCGAAGAGGCCGCCGCCGGGCAGCAGGCGTCGGCAGGCGCGCGGGGAGAACCGTCCGCGCACCACAGTCGACAGGCGCTGCTCCCTGCCGACGCGCGCGTCGAGCCCGAGCCGCGCGCGCACACCGCCACCGTCTCCGCGGGGGTCACCGCCACGGCGACCCCCGCGGACGACGCGCACGGGGCCGAGGGCGCCGCCGAGGTGCACGCCCCCGACCACGGCGGCTGCCAACACGGCCCCGGTGAGCTCAAGAGCGAAGCCGAGTACGCGCGCATGCAGGAGGACGCAGCGGCGGTGGTGTCCCAGGGCACCCCGGCGATCCTCGCCGCGCTGACCGAGCGCGACCCCGCTTTCCGCAGCTGGATCGCAGGCGCCTTGCTCGAGGACCTCGACGCCTTCAGCGAGGTCGAGCTCGCGGCCGGGCTGAGCGCGCTCGCCGCAGACGCCGAGCAGGACCGCGAGCTGCGTGAGCTGGCCCTCGAGCTCCTCGGGCGCTCTCCCGCGAGCGGGCCCGCGACCGTCACCGGCCTCGGCGACCTCGCCGAGGACGCGGGCCTCGACGTCGAGCTGCGAAGCATGGCCCTCAGCGCCCTGCGCCTGCTCTCGCGTGAGCGCCCCGACCTCGCCCAACAAACCCGGGCGGCCATGCTGTCCTGCGCGGAGCGCGCCCCAGACCCCTGGCTGCGGGCCGACGCCCTCGACGGCGTGCGCGCGGAGGGCGCCTCCCCGCGGCAAGTCGCGCGATTGATCGACTACCTCGGCGCCCCCGACGCCGATGTGCGTAACGGCGCGGCCCGCGCGCTCGCGGACTCCGACGCAGACCAGCGCGCGGCGGTCGCCGACGCCCTCGCCCAGGCGCTCGAGCGCGAGACGAGCGCGGCCGCGGCCGGCACGATCCTCGAGAGCGTCCTCCGAGTGGGCCGCGGCGACGCCGAAGCCCTGCTCGCCGAGCTCTCGAGCACCTCGATCGTGCGCTCCACCCCGGAGCTCGCGCAGCAAGTCACCGACTACCTCGAGCTGCTCCAGGGCGGCGAGACCGACCCCACCCGTGTGCTCCGCGCCCGCGAAGCACGCGTCCACGAACGCCTCGGCATGGGCCCCGCGTCCACCCACTGAGGAACCACTTACCCCCCCGGAAGAAGGCACTCCCATGAACCTCCGACTCTGGCTCCCTGCCCTGGCGGTCGCCTGCGCGGCGCCCGCGGCGGTCGCTCAGGCCAGGCCCCCGATCACGCAGTATCCGGCTCATCCCGGCAACTACAGGCGCGCCAACCGCACCTACGTGAACATGATCGTGATCCACAAGGCCCAGGGGAACAACTCCGCCGGTTGGTCGGCGAACCCAGCCGCGACCTCGAGCAGTCACTACGACGTGCACAAGAACGGCCGGATCTACCAGTGCGTGCAGCACAAGGACATCGCCTGGCACGCGGGCAACGCGACCGTCAACGCAAACTCGATCGGAATCGAGCACGGCGGCTACGCGCAGTACAACGACACGACCGAGGTTCAGTACCGCAGCTCGGCCCAGCTCGTGGCCTACCTCTGCGTCCTGTTCCGGATCCCGATCGACCGCAGGCACATCATCGGCCACGCCGAGGTCCCGCACCCGACGATCCCGGGGAGGTTTGGCGGGCGTAACGCCCATTGGGATCCGGGGCCGCACTGGCGCTGGGACTACTTCATGAACCTGGTGCGGGCTTACGCCAACGGCGCCGCGCCCGCCCCGAGCCCCGCGCCCG